>JAOPWF010000854.1 GCA_025965815.1 Mycobacterium sp. | reverse complement strand
GCGGGGGTTAAGTCGGAAGCGGAAGACTCCAGCAAAGCCATGATCCCGATGAACTCAGTAGACTCCGGCACTGCCAGATAAGTGACAGATCGGCGGGAGTCGTCGGGCACACTGACGGCTGGCTCGTCGTCACCGAGCGCGAATACCGGTTCGCTACCCGCCATCGAAACCCCCAAGACTTTCGTGACACCGTAATACCAGCTACCGATGTCACGCGTGTTCGACTCCGCCGCCCGCCGCCGCCCCGGCTGGCGAAACGCTCGTAGGCTGCAAGAGTCAGGTCGCGCTTCAGCCGACGGACTGAGGGTCCCCGCCGCTCGGTACTCTCAGCGGGATAACGCATGAGTACTCGATACAGACCAGAGTCGGGCTTCGTCGCCCGCAACGACGGCCCCTCCCGGCAGCGGCCGCAGGACTGGATCGTTTGGCACTTCACCCATGTCGACAATTTGCCTAGCATCATCGCCGCAGGGCGTCTGCTGCCCGATTCGGCAGTCACCCCGACAACCGACGTGGCATACGACGAAGTTAAGGAACTCCGTCGTCACAAGGTGGTCGCACCCGACGCCTCCTACCCGACGTCGAAGGCCAGTGATCACGTGCCGTTCTACGTCGCTGCGCGTTCCCCCATGCTCTACGTCGTGTGCAAGGGCCACCACGGCTACGCGGGCGGATCAGCGCCTCTGGTCCACCTCGGGGTGGCGCTCGGCGACATTGTCAACGCGGGTCTAGCGTGGTGCGCCAGTGATGCCAATGCCGCAGCCGGCTATACTCAGTTCAGCCGCCAGGTCGACGGACTCGGTAACTTCGTCGACTATGACCTTCTCTGCCAGCGGCAGTGGAACAACACCGACGACGATCCCAACCGCCAGAGCCGGCGGGCAGCTGAGATCCTCGTGCACGGCCACGTGCCAGTCGAGTTGGTCAGCTATGTGTGCTGCTCAACGACCGAAACGATGACGCAGGTGCGAATCCTCCTCGATCCTGTCGGTGGTGTACGAAACTATGTTGTCAACCCCGGCATGTACTACTAAGAGAGAGGCGGCGAAATGATCACTTACGGTTCCGGCGACCTCCTTGAAGCCGATACGGAAGCGCTCATCAACACGGTCAACGGGGTCGGTGTGATGGGCCAGGGAATCGCGTTGCAGTTCAAACGCCGTTTCCCGGCGATGTTCACTGCCTACGAGAAAGCATGCAAGCGGGACGAAGTCACCATTGGGAAGATGTTAGTCGCCGAGACCGGGCAACTCGACGGACCGAAGTACATCATCAACTTCCCCACCAAGAAACACTGGCGTGCGCCATCGAACCTGGCTTACATCGACGCGGGCCTTGTTGATCTAGTCCGCGTGCTCCGCGAACTCAAGATCAATTCCGTGGCAGTACCGCCTCTTGGGGTTGGCAATGGCGGTCTGCTTTGGTCGGATGTTGAACCACGGCTGGTATCGGTCTTCCATCAGATCTCTGACGTTGAGGCCGTGATCTACCCCCCGTCGGACGGTGCCCGTGCCATCGAGGGTGTTAAAGGTCTGCAGATGACCTGGGGTCGCGCAGTGATGCTGGAGGCCGTGCGTCGGTATCTGCAACAGCGGCGCGCTATGGAGCCGTGGGAGGACCCTGAAGGAGTTTCACACCTCGAGGTCCAGAAGCTGATGTACTTCGCCAACGACGCTGAACCTAGTCTCGCGCTGGATTTCGCCCCGGGCCGATACGGGCCATATAGCGAGCGTGTCCGTCACCTACTGCAAGGCATGGAGGGCGCGTTCACAGCTGGGCTGGGTGACGGCAGCGCGAAAGTCCTTGCTAACGATCCAATTTCGTTGACTACTAGGGGCGCCGATGCCCTAGCGGAGTATCTGGCCACCGACCCGACGGCCAGCCGGGTGAGTGCCGCCGTCGACTCTGTGCTGCGCATAATTGAAGGCTTTGAAGGCCCCTACGGGGTGGAGCTGCTCGCGAGCACCCATTGGGTCGCCACCCGTGAGGGCGCGAAGGAGCCGGCCACGGCTGCGACGGCGGTGCGGAAATGGACGAAACGCAAAGGCCGGATCTACAACGACGATCGAGTCAGCGCCGCGCTCGAGCGCGTCTTACAAACGGCCTGAGGCCGCGTTCCGGGTTCACCCGCCCTTCGGGTGGAGGTCCGAGCTGAGCACGGGGCTGACCAAGGCCTGCGGGCGATGAGCAAAGGATGTGCAGCGGTCTTGAGAGTTGGTCCGGTGCAGTGCAGTTGAGACGGCCAGGATCGGCGCAGGTCAGCGACACGGAAGATGCAGAAGAGACTGACAACCTACAACACGATGTAGATTCCCACGACTGATGTCATATTCGCACCAGTCATGTCATATGTCTTTCATATATGACAGCGCGGTGAGATTCTGCGCGGCACGCGCCTAGAACGGGCACGCCAGTGAGGCGTCGTGGCGTACCCGCCAACCGTGCGGCGGGGGCGGAAGCGCCGCCCTGGGGCATCCGGAACCAGCGTTCAACTGGCCACGACGGGTTGCGGCGGTGGACGCTGCCCGGTGATGCAGCGCGCATCACGAAACGATATCGACTGCGCGGCGAAGGGCTCACTTTGGCCGGAAACGGCCCCGCAGCTGCTTGATCGGGGAACTTCAGCGGCCACAGTCGCTTAGGATGTCGCAGTGGCAGACCTGGACGTGATGATTTTCACCTTCACCGAGACCGAGGCTACCGCGGTCAAATCGCTTCTGGAGAAGTACCTCGACCCGAATCGGGCGGATCCGACGTTATGGCGAGCTGCCCTGGGCAAAGAGCTGATCATGGCCACCCTGACCGACGGCCGGACCGTTCGAATCGAGCACATGCCGCTAAGGGCCCAAGGCAATGTCACCGCGGCCACGGAGCTGACTCGTGCCGCGTACGACGACGAGAAGGCTCACGGGACTTTCGCGGACTACTACATCTTCTACGCTTGTTGCGGAGCACTCGACGGGAAACTAATCGGAGAGATCTTTCGCATTTCGAGCGTCTCGTATATGTCGCTGGGATCCGTGAAGAAACATCGCGGCCAGGTCGTCGACACCACACCCAAGCAAGACACCGCAGTCAAGCAAGACACCACAGTCAAGCAAGTAGCCGACTCAGCCGGGCAGGGAACGGATCCGCTGATGATCAAGCAGCGGCCGTCAACCGCCGTCAGCACGGTGGTGCAGGCGCCGATCGATGCGGGCACCGAGACGGTGAAACTGAAGAACAAATGGATCGTGCGAACGAACCCCGGCACACAGGCCCCACTGGGCTCGATCGAGCTTCCCACCGGATCATCGAGCGCACCGGGGCGCCTACTGCTTCTGAAGCTTCCGGACGCCTCCGTGCTCGCCACAGACAAGGTCATCGAAATCCCGCCCGCAAAGACCGCACCTAAACCCAAACGAACCACCCCCGCAGGCCCAATCTTCGACTCCGAGGAGTGGACATACGGCGAGGCGCTCGCACACTGCGAGAAATACGTAGAGGGCAACGTCCTGATCGATATGGAGACGTTCGGAATCGCCTCCGCCATGGGTGCGCTAGGTCTAGAGAACAGCGTGCTCGTGTTGCGCGTCGTCACCGACGCGCTGACCAATAAGGCAGAACAGCCCGCTCACCGGCAACTGCACCTCCTGACGAGGCAGCTCCCCGCGCTGGATGACGTACTGACGACTATCATGGGAACCACTGATGACGCCGGATAGCACGCTTGACGCCCAGGTCCGCCGTATGCGGGCTGGCATTGTTTACGCACCGAGCAGCGACGACTCGGTGTCATGGTGGCCTGTGCTCGCTTCCATCGTGTCGATGGCAGCGGCCGAAATGGACAACCAGACCGACCGGCTGAACCGCTTCTCCATGCCGCTGCTGCCGACAAACGGCCCCGATGTACGGGCGAACGCAGCGGGGTCGGCCCAACGTTTCCTCAGCCAGCTCCGTTCGGACTATCGGCGAGTGGCCCTCCCCAGGGTGAACCTCGTCGACGTAGAACGCCAGCGACAATCACAGGAGTGGTCAACCGAGTTAGAAAAGGCCGGCATTCACAACTGCTCAGTCGCGATTCTGGTCGTAGGCCAATATCTGGCCTCAGACCGGTCCGCAGACCTCGCGGATGCGTTGAAACCTTGGATCTTCGCCGAAGATCACCCAGACGACATGTCCTGGTTCGAGAATGCGTTCGGTCCCGTTATCGGGCCCGTAGTGCATCTAGCTCTTAGTGCCGCGCCGGACGAGCCCAAGGAGCTTCCAAAGTGGGCGGGCGAGGTTGGCGAACCATGGTGCAGCGCCTTCCTCAAAGCCGGCGCCCACGAACTGCGGTCAGATCAGCGGCGCGTCCCAGCGCTGTCCTACGGCTAGATAAGCGCTCGCCACTGCGGGTGGCGGGTCGGTCAGAGACGCCCATACTCCCCAGTCCCCAGAATCAACCCCGCGCTGCCGTCGCGCAGTCTCAAACCGTGCCGTGAACCCCGCAGTACTCAACGTCCAGTCGTGAGCCTGCTCCGGCGGCAGATCAGCCTCATTGGAGTGAACTTGCGGGGTGCGGCCGGCTCCACAGCATCCCGATCCGCCAACTTCCGCCCAACCGGATCATTCGGCACAAACTCAACGGGTCCCGACAGCTACCGGCAGAAATCCCACAACCGGATCGCGCGATGCTCGATGACATCACGTGAGACGACTCGCATCATCGCAGGTCAGGAGGCCGCGATATGACACTGGATTTGAGAACCCACATGAGCGAGGTCGCATGCTGCATGTCGCCAGCACCACCACCACCTGGCTGCGGCTGACTT
>JAOPWF010000850.1 GCA_025965815.1 Mycobacterium sp. | reverse complement strand
CAGACCCACGGCGCTGACGGTGGTCGCCGCCACGTTGGCCGCCAGGACCACACCGTCTCCCGGCAGATCCGTCGGGTGGTCGCGGCGCGCCCGCGTATCGCAATGCTGCGCTTGGTGTTCGGCGGCGGTCACGGTGTCACACAAGGTGCTAAGTGTTGGCTCGTTACCGCCGCACCACACGATGAGTCGGGACAGCGGGCAATTGAGTTGCGCGTCCGTGACTCCGGGTTGTGCGCGGACCGCTTCGAGCACCAGTGCGCCGACGTCCCTTCCGCACTGCGGGTCGTCAAGGCCGCGCACCTCAATCCACGCACGGCCGTTTCCGCGCCAACAACGTCGCCTCGGGCTGGCGCCGAACACTTCGGCCACCACCTGGGCGGTCGACGCGGCGGCGCGCGCAGGTGGCGCCGCACCGGCGAGGAGACGAACCGGCATGGTGGCGATCCCGATGCCCGCCGACACAGCGGCGCCCGCCGCGCCGACTCCGGACGACACCCCGCGCAGCGGCAGTGTCGCGACACTCTGGAGCAGGCGGCCCACATCCACGAACTGGCAGTCGGTTCTTGACTCGGTTATCGGTTGCCGGACCTCGCCCGCGACGTTGTCGCCTTGCGGGCGGGCGCCTTGCGGGCGGGCGCCTTGCGGGCCGGCGCCTTGCGGGCCGGCGCCTTGCGGGCCGATGCCTTGCGGGGCGGCGCCTTGGCTGCACTCCTGGCGGACTTCGTCGCCGCACCGGCGGACCGAGCCCGGGACGCCGGTGCCGGAGAACCCGTAACAGTGCGCCCATCAGACTTGTGGCTGAGTTGTCGCACAAGCAGTGCGGTACCCCCGACGGTCAGGAGCACGGGCCACTCCACCAGACCGGCGGCTCCGATGGCGGCAAGCGTCAACGCGGCCGCCGGTGTCGAATGGCTCCCACTGCTGATTCCGTTTCGTACTCCCGCCACGGTCCCCTGGACGCCGCCGACTACGCCGTTGACCGCGGCTCCTCCGACTGCTCCCGCCGTCGCCGTAGTGGCGTCCGCGGTGTTACGCAGGGCGCGAATAGCGCCTTGAACGATGCTCATTGCTGACTCCTGTGCGATCGCGTGTTCACCCGTTATGCCGCGCGCTGTTAACTCCCGGTACTACCCCTGTACACGCTGGCTTAAACCTGCATCGCGAAACCCCACAGCCGAGTCCCAGCATCTTGGGTGCGCCGGCAGTCGGCTCTGGGCGGCGCCGTAGTCAAACCTTTTGGCGCCGTTCAGATTTCAGCTTCGCGACGGTGCTCGTCCTCCAGCTCTGCGATCGCGCGGGCGGTGCGCTCACGCAGAAGCACTGCGGCGATCACCCCGACCACGATTGCGATCGCAAGCGCGATCCAGGAGAACCGCGAGAGCCAACGCTCCGCGGCGAGACCCGCGTAGTAGACGAGCGCGGTCGTCCCGCCCGCCCAGCACACCGCGCCCGAGACGTTGGCGGCCAAGAAGCGTAGGTAACGCATTTTCAACGCCCCCGCGAGCGGTCCCGCCAATATCCTCAGCAGCGCGATGAAGCGGCCGAAGAACACCGCCCGAGCTCCCCAGCGCGCGAAGAGCCGCTCGGCCAGCGCGACGTGACCGGGACCAAAGTGCTTGGGGAACCGCCTGCCGAGCCGATCGAACAACGGCATACCGAACCGGCGACCGATCGCGTACCCGATCGAGTCGCCGATGACGGCGCCGATCACCGCGGCGGTACCGACACCGATCGGGTTGACGCCCAGCTCGTGGTGCGAAGACAGCAGCGCAGCACTCACCAGCACGATTTCGCCCGGCAGCGGGATGCCCAGACTCTCGATTCCGATCACCACACCGACGATGGCGTACACCGCGGACGGCGGAATCGACTCGAGCAGGGAGGCCACCGTCATGCGGTCAAGCATGCCCGATCCGACCTACCTGGGGAACGGCATTGACCGGCACGATCGTCGCGGACCGGATGCCGGTCCGGAGCCCAAGGGGCAGACCGTAATTGGTTTCGTGGGCATGCGGCCTGACTCGGAAGGTGGCGGTGTGATTCGCTGCGGGGCCAATGGCATTGCTGTGACAGAAGACACACCGTTCACAGCAGGTTGACAGCTTCCAGGCACCGATGAAATAAAATTAGTTTTGCTAACGTAGTTTTCAGTTGTGCGCGCAACCGCGCCGTCACTTTCCTAATCATTGCGCAGGGGATTCTTATGTCGACTGAAACTCGCGAAGACCGGCTCGAGCGCCGCATCGCCGATCTGTACGCCACCGACCAGCAGTTCGCCGCAGCCAAACCCGACGAAGCCATCAGCACGGCGGTCGACCAGCCCGGACTTCGCTTGCCAGAGATCGTACGGACCGTCGCGGAAGGCTATGCCGACCGGCCCGCGCTCGGACAGCGCGCCGTCGAGTTCGTCACCGATGCGAGCGGCCGCACCACCGCCGAGTTGCTGCCCCGGTTCGACACCATCACCTACCGCGAACTGTGGGATCGCGTCAGTGCCGCCGCGACCGCCCTGGCGAGCGGCCCGGACGCGTCGGTGCGGCCAGGTGACCGGGTCTGCATTCTCGGCTTCGCCAGCGTCGACTACACGTGCGTGGACATGGCGCTCGTCCAGCTCGGAGCGGTGTCCGTTCCGCTGCAGACCAGCGCTCCCGTCACCCAACTGCGTCCGATCGTCACCGAGACCGAACCGGTGCTCATCGCGTCAGCCGTCGACTATCTCGACGATGCCGTCGAACTGGCGTTGACCGGGCACGCGACGTCGCGGCTCGTCGTGTTCGATTACCGCCCCGAGGTCGACGACCATCGCGAGGCACTGCAGGCTGCCCGCGCCCGGCTGGCCGACGCCGGCAGCGACGCGACCGCGGAGACGCTCACTGAGGTTCTCGACCGCGGACGGGCACTGCCCGCCGCACCCCCCTACATCTCCGAGGATCCCGACCCGCTGACGCTGCTGGTCTACACCTCGGGCAGCACCGGAACGCCGAAGGGAGCGATGTACCCCGCGAGGATGGTCGCCAACTCCTGGCGCGCATCGTCCAGGGCGGCGTGGGGCCAGCAGAGCGTTCTGCCGTCGATCACGCTCAGCTTCATGCCGATGAGCCACATGATGGGACGGGGCATTCTGTACGCGTCGCTCGGCACCGGCGGCACCGCCTACTTCGCGGCCAAGAGCGATCTGTCGACGCTGCTCGAGGACCTCGCCCTGGTGCGGCCCACCCAGATGAATTTCGTGCCTCGGATCTGGGACATGCTCTTCCAGGAACTTCAGAGTGAGATCGACCGGCGGTCACCCGACGGCGCTGATCGCTCCGCGGTCGAGGCCGAGGTGATGGCCGAGCGCCGGCAGAGCCTGCTCGGCGGACGGTATGTCGCGGCTTTGACGGGTTCCGCCCCGATCTCGCCCGAGATGAAGGCGTGGGCCGAGTCCTTCCTCGACATGCCGTTGATGGAGGGCTACGGCTCGACCGAGGCCGGAGGGGTGTTCGTCGACGGGCAGGTGCGCCGCCCGCCGGTGATCGACTACAAGCTGGTCGACGTCCCCGATCTGGGCTACTTCCTTACCGACCGCCCGCACCCCAGGGGCGAGCTCCTCGTCAAGTCGACGGACCTCTTCCCCGGCTACTACAAGCGGCCCGAGGTCACCGCAGAGGTCTTCGACGCCGACGGTTTCTACCGCACCGGCGACGTCGTGGCCGAGGTCGGACCCGATCAGCTGCAGTATCTGGACCGCCGCAACAACGTGCTGAAGCTTTCGCAGGGCGAGTTCGTCACCGTGTCGAAGCTGGAGGCGGTGTTCGGTGACAGCCCACTGATCCGGCAGATCTACGTCTACGGCAACAGCGCCCGCTCATACCTGCTGGCCGTCGTCGTGCCGACCGAGGACGCACTTTCTCGTGTCGGCGGCGATGTCGAATCGCTCAAGCCGCCGATCACCGACTCAATCCAGACCGTCGCGCGCGACGCCGGACTGCAGTCCTACGAGATCCCCCGCGATTTCATCGTCGAGACAACACCGTTCACCCTGGAGAACGGTCTGCTCACCGGCATCCGCAAGCTGGCGCGCCCGAAACTCAAGGAGCACTACGGCCCGCTGCTCGAGCAGCTGTACACCGACCTGGCCGAAGGCCAGGCAGGCGAGCTGCGCGCGCTACGCCAGAGCGGCGCCGAGCGGCCGGTGCTGGAGACCATCAGCCGGGCCGCGGGCGCGCTGCTCGGTGCGGCGGCAACCGATCTGGCTCCCGACGCCCACTTCACCGATCTCGGCGGCGATTCCCTGTCGGCGTTGACATTCGCCAACCTGCTACACGAGATCTTCGACATCGACGTGCCGGTGGGCGTCATCGTCAGCCCGGCCACCGACCTACGGGGGATCGCCGACTACATCGAGGCCGAGCGGACCGCAGGCTCCAAGCGGCCCACCTTCGCGACCGTGCACGGCCCGGACGCCACCGAAGTGCACGCCCGCGACCTCACCCTCGACAAGTTCATCGACGCCAAGACGCTGGCCGCCGCCCCGACGCTGCCGGGCCCGAGTTCCGAGGTCCGGACCGTCCTGCTCACCGGCGCGACCGGGTTCCTGGGCCGGTATCTGGCCCTGGAGTGGCTGGAGCGGATGGACCTCGTCGACGGCACGCTGATCTGCCTGGTCCGCGCCAAGGACTCCGCCGCCGCCCGCGCCCGTCTCGACAAGATCTTCGACAGCGGCGACCCCGGGCTGCTGCGGCACTACCGCCAGCTGGCCGCCGATCACCTGCAGGTCATCGCCGGCGACAAGGGCCAGGAGAACCTCGGCCTGGATCCGCAGACCTGGCAACGGCTGGCCGACACCGTCGACCTGATCGTCGACCCCGCCGCGCTGGTCAACCACGTGCTGCCCTACAGCCAGCTGTTCGGCCCCAACGCCGTGGGTACCGCCGAGCTGATCCGGATCGCGCTCACCACCACGCTCAAGCCGTTCGCCTACGTGTCCACCATCGGCGTCGGAGCGGGGATCGAACCGCCGTCGGCGTTCACCGAGGCCGCCGACATCCGGGTCATCAGCCCGACCCGCAAGGTCGACGACAGCTACGCCAACGGCTACTCGAACAGCAAATGGGCCGGCGAGGTGCTGCTGCGCGAGGCCCACGACCTGTGCGGTCTGCCAGTGTAGGTGTTCCGCTGCTACATGATCCTGACAGACACCAAATACGTCGGCCAGCTCAACGTGCCCGACATGTTCACCCGGCTGATGCTGAGCCTGGTCGCCACCGGCATCGCGCCGGGCTCGTTCTACGAACTCGACGACAACGGCCAGCGCCAACGCGCCCACTACGACGGGCTGCCCGTCGACTTCATCGCCGAGGCCATCGCCACCCTCGGCACACAGGTGATGCTCGGATTCGAGACCTACCACGTGATGAACCCCTACGACGACGGCATCGGACTCGACGAATACGTCGACTGGCTGATCGACGCCGGCTACTCGATCCACCGGATCGGCGATTACGACGAGTGGTTCCAGCGCTTCGAAACCACCATCCGTAGCCTGCCGGAACGGCAGCGCCAAGCCTCGCTGCTGCCGCTGCTGCACAACTACCAACGACCCGACCGGCCGCTCCGCGGAGCCATGGCACCGACCGATGTGTTCCGCGCTGCGGTGCAGGAAGCGAAAATCGGCCCCGACAAAGACATCCCGCACGTCTCAGCGCCGACCATCGTCAAATACATCACCAACCTGCAACTGCTCGGGCTGCTATAGGTTCGCGACCCCCGCGGCTATCGAGCGGTAGTGGTAGTCGCCGTGGGGCGTCGGCGGAAGCGGTCGCGCCAGCTCCTTCGCCTGGGCTCCACCACCGGCTCGTTCGTCGCGGCCCCGGGAACGGCTGTCGGCGTCGAGCCGGTCAGTGGTTCGTGCCGTGTGGCCGGCTCGATCACCGGTTCCGTGCGCCGTTCGACAACGTCGGCGGGTACGACCGGCCGTTGGGCGTACCGGAGGTCGCGCACGCTGCGGACCGAGAGCCGGCCCAGCGCCGTGGCGCCCAGGAAGATGATCAGGGCACCGATACCGTAAAAGTAGGTGAGGTCGAGCCACGCCACTTTGGTGTCAGTGGATGCGTTCGGTGCGCCGAGTTCACCCAGGCCCAACGTCGGGGCGAACAACTTGCCGACGACGAACCACGCCCCGGCCACGACAGTCAGCCAGCCGCCCAGCATCGCGGTCGCGCGATTCTGCGAGCGCAACAGCAGCAGGCCTCCGACTACGGTGACGGCTCCGGGTAACACTTCCAACCAACCCCGGGCGTCGCTCCATTCAGATCCGAGATCCGGGTTGTAGGCGAAGTCGAACGAGGGTCCGATGAAGGGGATCAACGCACCCCAGAGGCCCAACAGGATCAACAGCAAGCCGCTCGCAGCGCCACGGCTGCGCGGTATCCGCATCCTGCCGCCTCGGCCGGGAACTGTGGTGTCTACGTCCTTCATGACGCCTCCTTGTGCAGTGCGCACCGGCGTCAGTGTCGGCCGGTGACCTGCGCTGGGTACCCGAACGCTCGATCGGGTAATCCGCACGTCAACCCGCTGCGGTGCGCCGCCGTTAGGTGCGGCGGGCAGGAGCGGAGCGACTCGGGGATTTAAACCGCCAGACCGATCGCCAGCAGGGCGATGGCGATCAGCGGGAACAGCCCCTGCGTGATCGCCGCCCTGGCCTTGTCCGGCGACGACAGCAGCAGCACGACGCCCGCCAGCACCATCGACCCGGTCCCGGCGAAGATGAGCGCGCAGCCGGCGTCATATCTACCGGTACCGCCGATGATGATGCCGATAATCGTGATGATCGCCAGAAAGAGGTTGTAGAAGCCCTGGTTGAACGCCAATAGCTTGGTGGTCTGCGCCTCCTCCTCGGTGGTACCGAAGGTGGCGCGGGTGCGCGGCGAGGTCCACAGAAAAGACTCCATCACAGAGATGTAGATGTGCAACAACGCGGCGAGTCCTGCGAAGATCAGTCCGGCGTAAACCATTTAGGCACTAACGCTTTCGACTTGCACCTTGGGTGGCAGGGCCAGCATGACGAGTCCCGTCAGCCCCAACCAGACGACGGTGCTGTACGCGGCGGGCAGGCCGATCCACGTGTGCAACAGCGGCAGCACACCGAGAATCGCCAGAACCGCCGTCCACTTGGGTAGCACCCCGGTGCGCCAGACGGCGAGGGCCGTCGCGAAAATCAATGCCGCGGAACCGATCTGTGAGTGCGAGGAAGACGGCGCCGCCGGCCAGGGCGACATAGACGTCCGTGCTCGGCCAGGATGCGCTGCGCAGCAGCGCAACCAGTGCGCCGAGGAACAGCAGGCCGAACAGCAGATGAAGCAGTGGCAGCGTCCCGTTGGCGGTGAGGAACGACGACGCGCTGTCGTAGTAGCTCTGCGCGTCGGCAGGGGTCTTCGGCGTCTCGGGTGAACCCACCGTGTACGCCGGAATGATCACCAATGCCGCCGCAATCCCGCAGAGCCCGCCGATTCTCGTTGCCGCGCCGCTCACTCATTCCCCCTCATGGTCGTCGCGGATTGTAGGCAGGCAGGTGCTGTCGTCGAGCCGGTTCAGTCGAACAGGCCCTGTTGGCCCAGCCCGACGACCCCACTGGGTGGCGTCAGCCCCAGATGGGTCCAGGCCAGCGCGGTGGCGACCCGGCCGCGCGGTGTGCGTGCGATCATGCCGGCGCGCACCAAGAACGGCTCGCACACCTCCTCGACGGTGGCGGCCTCCTCCCCCACAGCGACCGCCAGCGTCGACACCCCGACCGGACCGCCACCGAAGCTGCGGGTCAGCACCGACAACACCGCCCGGTCCAGCCGGTCGAGCCCAAGTTCGTCGACGTCGTAGACCTCGAGTGCGGCTTTGGCGATGTCCCGCGTAATGACGCCGTCGGCACGCACCTCGGCGTAGTCGCGGACCCGGCGCAGCAGCCGGTTGGCGATCCGGGGCGTGCCGCGGGAGCGAAGGGCGATCTCGGAGCCGGCCTCACCGCCGAGTTCGATGCCGAGGATGCCGGCCGACCGGGTCAACACCCGCTCGAGTTCGGACGGCTCGTAGAAGTCCATGTGCGCAGTGAACCCGAACCGGTCGCGCAGCGGGCCGGTCAGCGCACCGGACCGGGTGGTCGCACCCACCAGCGTGAACGGCGCGACCTCCAGCGGAATGGACGTGGCGCCAGGGCCTTTGCCGACTACCACGTCGACGCGGAAATCCTCCATCGCCAGGTACAGCATCTCCTCGGCGGGCCGCGCGATGCGGTGAATCTCGTCGATGAACAGCACGTCGTGCTCGACGAGGTTGCTCAGCATGGCGGCGAGGTCGCCGGCGCGTTCCAGCGCCGGTCCCGACGTGACGCGCAGCGAGGTGCCCAGCTCGGCGGCGATGATCATCGCCAGCGACGTCTTGCCCAGGCCCGGCGGGCCGGACAGCAGGATGTGATCCGGTGTGCCACCGCGGTTCTTGGCGCCCTCGAGCACCAGCTGCAGCTGTTCGCGGACCCTGGGCTGGCCGATGAACTCGCGCAGCGAGCGCGGACGCAGGCTGGCGTCGATGTCGCCCTCGCCGACGGTCAGCGCCGGCGAGACGTCGCGGTCCTCATCGGGTGCGTCCTCTTCGAAGCGACCCATCAGCGACTTTTCCCTAACAACGACAGCGCGGCCCGCAACGCGCTCGACGTCGTCGCGGTGTCATCGTTGGCGAGCACCTTGTCGGTCGCCTCCTCCGCCTGCTTCACTGCAAACCCAAGGCCGACAAGGGCTTCCACCACCGGTCCGCGCACCGCATGACCGGTGGCGGCGATGGTCCCGCCCGACGGGCGGGCGGGCCCTACTTTGTCACGAAGTTCCAGCACCATCCGCTCGGCGCCCCGCTTGCCGATGCCGGGCACCCGGGTCAACGCCGTCACGTCACCGTCGGCCAGCGCCTGCCGCAGGGCGGGCGCCTCGTACACGGCCAGCGTGGCCATCGCGATCCGCGGCCCCACCCCCGAGACACCGAGCAGCGTCAGGAACAGGTCGCGGGCGTCGGTGTCCGGAAAGCCGTACAGCGTCATCGAGTCCTCGCGGACGATCATCGCCGTGATCAGCCGGGCCTCGGTACCGCGCCGCAGCGTCGACAGCGTCGACGGCGTCGCGTTCACCCGGTAGCCGACGCCGGCGGCCTCGAGTACAACGTGATCCAGGGCGACGTCGAGCACCTCACCGCGGACCGAGGCGATCATCGGGCGGCCTTCAGCTTGGCCTTGTACTTCTTACGCTGCTCGGCGGCGAGCGCCTCGGCCGCCGCCATCCGGGCGATCATCGGCGCCCGCCAGCAGTGACAGATCGCCAGCGCCAGCGCGTCCGCGGCGTCGGCAGGCGTCGGTTTGGTCTGCAACGCGAGGATGCGCGTGACCATCGCGGTGACCTGCGCCTTGTCGGCGTTGCCGTTGCCGGTGACCGCGGCCTTAACTTCGCTGGGCGTGTGGAAGTGGACGTCGATATTGCGCCGCGCCGCGGCCAGCGCGATGACGCCACCCGCCTGTGCGGTGCCCATCACCGTGGACACGTTCTGTTGGGAGAAGACGCGCTCGATGGCCACCACCTCGGGTTTATGGGTGTCCATCCAGTACTCGACTACATCGCTGATGGCCAGCAGCCGGTGCTGCAGCGGCACGTCGGCTGCCGTGCGAACAACGTCGACGTCCAGGGCGATGACCTGGCGCCCGCGTCCGCTTTCGATGACGGACAGCCCGCAGCGCGTCAACCCGGGGTCGACTCCCATAACCCGCACGTGCGTACCTTCCCGCCTGACCCGAACAGCTGTTCGATACCTTAACGGGCCTGCCGGACACCGCCCGGCACGACACGCGGCAGCAGTTCGACTCCCCGGTAGCGCGGACTGAGCGCTCCCCCGGCGGCCAGCAGCGGCTCTGTGCTGCGCAGCGTCCGGGCCAGCAGGAAACCACCTTCCAGGGCGCCGACGAGCGCGACGGTCGCCTCGCGGGCCATGTCGTCGGGCAGTCCACGCTCGGCGAAGTAGGCGCTGCCGCCGTCCAGCCAGCCGGTGAACACCGTCGCGGTGGCTTCCCGGAGCGGTTCGACGATGTCGGCGACCTCGGCCGCGACACTGGCGACCGGACACATGTTGACGAACCCGGATGTGGCCATGTCGTCGGCCGCCTGTTTGAACACCGCGTCGAACGCCTCGCCGAGGTCGGTGTAACCGTCGACGATGGACGGGATGAGCAGGCCATACGCCGCGCCGGCGTTGACCAGCGCCTCCCCTGCGATCTCTGTCTTCCCGCCCGGGAAGTGGTGATACAGCGACCCGATCGGCGCACCTGAAGCGGCCACGATGTCCTTCATCCCGACGGCGCCGTAACCCTTGCGCCGCATCAGCTCCACCGTCGCGGTCAGAATCGCTTCTCTCGTCGACCTTGCCATTCTCGCCTCCTACCGACAGACTAGAGCATACGTTCTAGAATCATCGTTCTAGCGAAAGGAATTGCCCGTGCAATCTGTTGAGGTCGCCGCCGGGACCATTGAGTACCGCGAGCAAGGCGACCCGAGCGGTCCGCCGGTGGTGTTGCTGCACGGCCTGCTAATGAACGACACACTGTGGAACACGGTCCTGCCGCGACTGCCCGGCGGCTTCCGGTATCTCCTGCCGGTGCTGCCGATGGGCGGGCACCGCGTCCCGATGCGTGAAGACGCCGACCTGACGATGCCGGGAATGGTCGGCATCGTCGCCGACTTCCTGGACGCCCTCGACCTGACCGATGTCACGCTGGTGATCACCGACTGGGGTGGCGCGATCTTCCTCACCGACATCGGCCGCGACAAGCGGGTGGCCAGCATGGTGATCTGCCCGTCGGAGGCGTTCGGGAACTTTCCGCCCGGCTTCCCGGGCAAGGTCTCCTGGCTGATCAGCCGCAGCCCGCTGACGGTGTCGCTCGCGATGCGCCAGCTCCGCATCGGGTGGTTGCGCCGCCAGTGGTTGATGTTCGGGATGATGGCGAAGAAGCCTGTCCCGCAACACATCGTCGACTCGTGGTTCGAAGTCGGCCTGAAGGACGAACGGATTCGTCGCGATCTGGTGAAGTACTGCCGCACCAAGTTCGTGAAACCCGATTTGGTGCGCAGCACCGAGCGGCTGGCGGCATTCGACGGCGACGTTCTCGTGCTGTGGAGTCACAACCCGG
>JAOPWF010000829.1 GCA_025965815.1 Mycobacterium sp. | reverse complement strand
GCCCAGATCGCTCAGCTCGATCACCGCGAGCTTGAGCGTGTGCATGTGCACGGCCGGCGTCTCGCTGTAGAGCAGCACGGCGTCCCACCCGCTGAGCCTCTTCACCACGTCACCTCCCCTGCGGAGGCGTCTATATAACCTCTTTGGCCCCGACCAGCGTCCGGTTTCGGTGAATCTGGTTGAGGAACAAGCCGATTGCCGTTGCCATCGCGCCGGTCCTGGCCCCGTCGGTCATGTCGAAACCGTGGCCCGCGCCGGGCAACTCGACGTAGCTCACCACCGAGTGCGAGATCGACCGCAACCGCTCGACGAAGCTGCGTGCCTGCTCGACCGGGATGACGGTGTCGCCGGTGCCGTGGATGACCAGGAACGGCGGGGCGTCCGGGTGCACCCGTGCGATCGGCGAGGCCTTGTGGAACACGTCCTGATGGCGGGCGAACTTCCGCTTCACCACCACCCGCTCGAGGAAGTCGACGAACCGGGCCCGTTCCGCGGTGGAGCGGTCCTCCCAGTCGTAGCGGCCGTAGATGGCGACGACGGCGTCCACCGCGGTGTCCGAGCCCTCCGGAAGGTCGGCCTGAAACTCGTGATCGTTGCCGGTCAGCCCGGCCAGCGCGGACAGGTGGCCGCCGGCCGAACAGCCCGCCACCGCCACGAAATTGCGGTCGCCGCCGAACCGGTCGACGTTGGCACGCGCCCACGCGATGGCGGTCTTCACATCGGTGATGTGCTGCGGCCAGCGGTGGTGCGGAGCGACCCGGTAGTCGATTGCCAGGCACACCCAGCCCTTCTCGGCCAGGTGTGACATCAACGCATAGCCCTGCAGGATCCGGCTGCCGTGCACCCAGGCGCCGCCGGGGACGAACAGCAGCACTGGCGCCGGTTGGTTCGGCAGGTCTTTGCGGCGCCAGACGTCGAGCAACTGGGCCGGGTTGTCGCCGTAGCGCACTGAGGTGCGGTGCAGGTAGCGGCGGTGCTGCAGCGCCTTCCAGAACGGCGGGGTCCGTTCCGGCGCCGGCCACTCGATCGCGAGGTCCTCGGCGGGCACGACGCCGCGCAGCGCCGCGTCGGAGACGGCGTGGGTCTTGTCGCGTTCCTGCTTCTTCACCTCGGCGATGCCGGGGGTGAGCCACGACCTGGCCGTGGCGGAGATCATCTCCGGCAGGATACGGGCACCCCAGATACTCATCGCGGTTGCCCCGCCGAGCGGCTCGAGGTGCTTACCGACGACCGGTAGTGAAGCCGACGCCACGCTCATCGCCAGCATGTAGTCGGCGGGACGCGCACGCAGCAACCATCGTGCGCGGGTCCACATCGTCGGTCCGGGGTACCGGGTCTCGGGTCGTACCGTCATCGACGGAGCGTACCCGCAGTAACCGCCCGGGAACGACAAATTTGGCGTGTTGTCTACTCCCTTCGGTGGGAACGGGCTCCCCACAGCGGGCCGACCTGGAATGTGGCGCAGCGAACATCTAACATGAGTGTCACTTGTAGAGATGAGGTGGCGCACCGTGCTCGACAGTGTTGGTGACCGGCTGGTCGTCTGCGCCAGCCACAGCCCGGGCAAGGAGCGCGACGTCGACGAACAGTTCGGCAGGCAGTTCCGCTCGGCACGGGCCGGCGTTGCGGACGATGTGGCCCGGTTCGATCCCGATGTGGTGGTGCTGTTCGGCGGCGATCACCGGCGGGCCTTCCGCCACGTGGTGCCTGCCTTCGGGGTGGTGCTCTCGGCGTCGATCCTGGCGGAGGGGCCCCACCCTGCCGGTGACCTGGTGGTGCCGACGGAGTTGGCACGGTCGTTGGCCGAGCACCTGTTGGGCCACGGTTTCGACATCGCGGTATGCCGCGACATCGGGTTGGATCATGCTTTCGCGCAACCGATTCGGGACCTGCTCGGCCGGCTCGACGCCAAGCCGGTGATTCCGATTCCGGTGAACTGCGCGACCGCCCCGCTACCCACCGGCCGCCGGGTCGCCGACTTCGGATCGGCGGTCGGCGAGTTTCTGGACGGACTGGGCGAACGGGTGTTGGTGATCGGCACGGGCGGGCTCTCCCACTCCCCGCCGAGCCTGGAGGTCGACACCTACGATCTCAGCGACGCCGACCGTGCCCGCATCATCGCCGAGGGAATGGCGGACGCCCGCACCAAGATCCGGCCGGACTGGGATCAGGAAGTGCTGGCCGCGATGTCGGCATGGGATGTCGGAACGCTGATCGGCCTCGTCGATTCCGCACACGCGCGTGCGGGGGCGGGCGCCAACGAGCTCCGGACCTGGCTGGCGGCCGGCGCGGCCGGGGGTGGCCGGCCGGTGACACCTACGGTCTACGAGCCGGTTCCGGAGTGGATCACCGGCATGGCCGTCGCCACCTCGGCCTGAGAACCCTCACCCGTGCGTTCGGTCGAGTACACCGAACACATACGGTCGCAGGACGTCAACCCAGGCCTTGTATCCATCGCCGTTGAGGTGCAGGTTGTCGATGGTGAAGTCGGGGTTGAGGGATCCGTCTTCGGTGGCGAGAGCGGGCCATAGGTCGAGGTACCGGATGTGGTCCGGGCTTCCAGCGAGGCTCGCGACAATCTGCCGGTTGAGACCGACCACCTGGTCGCGGTCACCGGCCGCTGTTGGCATGATGCCCTGCACGAACACCGGAGTGCCGGGCGCTCGCTGCTCGATGCCGTCGAGGATCGCCGTCAGGTTCGCAACTATGGAAGCCGCTGAGCGTCCCGCCTGAATGTCGTTGGTGCCGATCAACAGGAAGACCGCAAGAGGCCGGGCCACGGCCGTGTCCAGCCGACCGAGCACGTCGTCGGTCGTCTCTCCGGCGATCCCTCTGTTCAAAATCGGCACATCTGGGAACCACTCGTTCCAGAGTCCGCCCTCGCTGATGCTGTCGCCGAGGAAGACGATGTGGCCCTCGCGGGCGCCTGCCGTGGCGAACTGGGACCTCCGGTTCTCCTGCTGCGCCCGCATATGCCGGATGGCCAACCGAAATCGGACCGGGCGTACCCATCTCCGGGTCCACCGCAAACGCGCCCGGATCATGCTCCCCACGTGCACTGCCACAAATGCCCCCGTCTTCGCCGGAATTCAAATCCGCTGCTTTGTTCTACACGACAAGTGGCCGGGCGCACCCGAGCTGAACAGCGACGATGCCCGGGCGTGCACACTTGCCACCCAAAATCTGACACCGTGTATATTTTCGATATCACCGTTCAGGCCCGCAATGACTC
>JAOPWF010000266.1 GCA_025965815.1 Mycobacterium sp. | reverse complement strand
TACACGACGATGTAGCCGTGGCCGCGGGGCACCGCCGAGCGGGTCGCCGCCTCGACGGCATCCAGATCGGCGCCACTCGCCGCGCACTGCGCCCCGGCCAGCGCCACAAAGCCGGTTCCCATCGCCGCCGACCTCGAATTGACAACCCGCACAAGCGATCCGAACTCCCGAGTCGCCTGCACAGCCGCACTGTAGGTGCTCGACAGCGCCGCGGAGATGTGTACCGCGACCACGCCGTCGCCGTAGCTGTCCTGCAACGCCTTCCGGTAGGCGTCGCCCAGTTCGGCTGGCGTGGCGCCGGCGGTGGTGACATGACTGCGCTCGTGAACATCGGCGGGCACCGCGTCGAGCCCGTCACGCAGATCGGAGCCGTCGATCAGGATGTGCAGCGGGACTTGACGTATCCCCCACTGCGCACACTGGCCGTCCTCCAGGCGCGACGATGAGTCGGTCACCAGCACAACGGTCATCGTCAGGCGCCGGGCTTCTCGCTCGGTACGCCGGCCTCCGCGAGACCTTTCAGCATCAACTCCGCGACGGCCTGGTGTGCCTCGAAGTTCCAGTGGATGCCGTCGGGATTACCCCCTCCATTCATAATGTGCTCCGCGACAGCCGCTTTCAGATCAACCAGCGGAACGTCATGCTGCTGCGCCCACTCGGTGATCGCCTTCACCGTGCCGGCACGGCCGTGGTGCGCCTTGCCGTAGGTCTCGGCGATATGCACCGACGGCAGCGACGCGACAATCGGCAGGCCCGGACGGTTGAAGTCCAGTGCGCCACGGGTCAGTTCGAGATATTCGGCACTCAGCTGCGGCGGCAACGCGGGCCTGGCGATCGGCGAGAGTCGGGGCTGCGCCCAGCCGTAACCTTCGCGAACCCAGCGCCGCAGCCATGGCGGACGCACATAGCGGATCAGTTCGCGTAGCGCGGTAGGCAGCGGCGACGGCAACGAGTCCATCCCACCGGTCGCGAAGATCACCGCTCCGGCCCTGGGCAGGGCCGCCCACGACCGCGGATCCTGAGTGGCCGCCCACCACACGTCGCGACACGTCCAGCCGATCCGGCCGATCAGTTCCAGATCCCAACCCAGTTGGTCGGCAACAATATTGGGCCAGATCCGGGGATCGTCCGATGGCAGCCCACCGTTGGGACCGTAGTAGGCCAGCGAGTCGGCGAAAATCAGCAGGGCCGGACGCCGGTCCTTGGGTCGATCAGAGGACATCGTTGGCGACCTGCGCCGAGGCGTTCCACACGTCCAGCCGCCAGCGAATGGGATCCTCGTCGGTGGCGGAGTGCCCCGACAGCTGCACCCAGCTGGCGTTGCCCATCCCGCCCAGCACCGGCCAGTTGTCGACCGGCAGGTCGAGCAGCGCCGCGGTGAGTGCGGCGATCAGCCCGCCGTGCGCCACCAGCACCACCGGCCGATCCGGCTCGTCGACACCCCATTCGGGCTGTTCGGCGATCAACTCGGCCACCAGTGGGAGGGCACGGGCCGCCACGTCGACTCGGCTCTCCCCGCCGTGGGGCGCCCAGGTGGCGTCGTCGCGCCACGCCAGTCGCGCGCCCGGCGCCGCGGCGTCGACCTCCAGGTGGGTAAGACCCTGCCAGTCGCCGAGATGCGTCTCGCGCAGCCGTATGTCGATCAGCAGCGGGTGACCGGCGCGCTCCCCCAACGTCGTGGCGGTGTCGTAGGCGCGCCGCAGATCAGAGGACACGATCAGCAGTGGCTGCCGCTTGGCCAGCACCTCCGCGGCGGCGACGGCCTGGTCCCGGCCGAGGTCGGACAGTTCGGTGTCGAGCTGGCCCTGCATCCGGCTGCCCGCGTTGTACTCGGTCTGCCCGTGCCGAAGCATGACCAGGCGCCTGACCTTCATTCGGACGACTCCAGCTCGACCGGCAAGACCGGGCAGTCGCGCCACAGCCGGTCCAGAGCGTAGAAGTTGCGCTCGTCCTGGTGCTGGATGTGCACAACGATGTCGACGTAGTCCAGCAGCGTCCATCGGCCCTCGCGGGCACCTTCGCGACGCGCCGGCTTGTAGCCGGCCACCCGCATCTTCTCCTCAACCTCGTCGACGATGGCGTTGACCTGTCGCTCGTTGGACGCCGAGGCGATAACGAAGCAGTCGGTGATCACCAGCTGGCCGGACACGTCGATGACGACGACGTCGTCGGCCAGCTTCGATGCGGCCGCCCGCGCGGCTACGGTGGCCATCTGAACGGCCTCGTCGGCGGCTGTCATGTCTCGTCCTTCAGGGTCAGGCTGGGCGCGTCCTGGTCCGGCGACGGCTCGGAAGCCGGCTTGCGGTACAGCTGGCGCTTGGATACGTACTGCACTACCCCGTCCGGCACCAAATACCAGATCGGCCGGGATTGCGCGGCCCGCTGCCGACAATCGGTGGACGAAATCGCCAGTGCGGGGACCTCCACTAGGGTGAGCGCATTCGACGGCAGCTTCTCCAGCAGTTCGGAAATGTGGTCGCTGGTCAGCTCGTATCCGGGCCTGCTCACGCCGACGAACCGGGCCAGCGAGAACAGCTCCTCCCAGTCCTGCCACGACAGGATCGATCCCAGTGCGTCGGCGCCGGTGATGAAGTAGAGCTCACTGTCGGGGTTCAGCGCGCGCAGATCGCGCAGAGTGTCCTTGGTGTACGTCACCCCGCCGCGGTCGATGTCCACCCGGCTCACCGAGAACCGCGGATTGGGTGCGGTGGCGATGACGGTCATCAGGTAGCGGTCCTCGGCCGCGGTGACGTAGCGGCGCTGCTTCTGCCACGGCAGACCGGTCGGCACGAACACGACTTCGTCGAGATCGAACCGGTCCGCGACTTCGCTGGCCGCGACCAGGTGACCGTTGTGGATGGGGTCGAACGTCCCGCCCATCACGCCGAGCCTGCGCGCCGCCTTTTGCACGATTTGCCAGCTTACTGGAGCACTCGGCGCAGCTCAGGACCGGCGGGCCGCAGCGAAGCGACCCGGGGATCTATACCGGCAGCAGCTGGTCGATCACCGCGGCCAGCTGCTTGGCCGACCGGCATTCATGCATGGTGATGACGTCCTTGTACCGCGGCACCGCCGAATCGCCGCTGCCCCACATGTGCTTGGGCTCTGGGTTCAGCCAGTGCGCGTGCCGGCTCGCGGTCACCATGTGTTGCAGGATGTCGACGGCCGGGGCGCGGTAGTTGGTGCGGGCGTCGCCGAGCACCAGCAGCGAACTGCGCGGCGACAGCACATTGGGGAAAGCCTCGGTGAATGAGACGAACGCATTGCCGTAGTCACTGTGACCGTCGCGGGTGTAGACGCCGGCCTCCCGTGTGATGCGCTGGACCGCGACGGCCAGGTCGGCGTCGGGTCCGAACAGGTGGGTCACCTCGTCGGTGGTGTCGATGAACGCGAAGACCCGCACCCGGGAAAACTGCTGACGCAGCGCGTGCACCAGCAACAGGGTGAAGTGGCTGAACCCGGCAACCGAGCCCGAGACGTCGCAGAGCACCACCAGCTCGGGTCGGGCAGGGCGGGGTTTGCGCAGCACCACGTCGATCGGCACACCGCCGGTGGACATCGACTTGCGCAGCGTCTTGCGCAGGTCGATCTGGCCGGCCCGGGAACGCCTGCGGCGCGCCGCCAGCCGGGTCGCGAGGGTTCGGGCCAACGGCGCGACCACCCGACGCATCTGGCGCAGCTGCTCGCCGGACGCCCGGAGGAACTCGACATTCTCAGCGAGTTGCGGGATGCCGTACATCTGGACATGGTCGCGGCCGAGCTGCTCGGCGGTGCGCCGCTTGGTCTCCGATTCGACCAGCTTGCGGATCTGGGTAATCCTCTGCACGGCAAGCGCTTTGGCGATCTGTTCCTGGGTCGGTGTGGGTTCGTCACCGTACGGCGCCAGCAGGCCGGCCAACAGCTTGCCCTCTAGCTCGTCCAGCCCCATCGACTTGAGCGCCTGATACGACGAATATGACGGGCCGCGGCTGGAGCTGTAGCGGCCGTAGGCCTCGACGATCTGTGCGACGATCGCGGCCAGCCGTTCGTCGAGGTTCTCCAGATCGCCGTTCTCGGTGAGCAGTTCGACCAGGGCGGCCCGCATCGCGTCGATATCGTCGGGCGGGACGGCGTCCGGCTCGGCGTCGGGGTCATCCTCGTCGACCTGCACGGTCCGTGCGCCCAGCGCGGCCGGGAACCACAGGTCGAACATGGCGTCATAGGTGTCGCGGTGGTCCGGACGACGCAGCACCGCGCAGGCGATACCTTCCCGCAGCACCTCCCGATCGCCCAGCCCCAAAGTGGCCATCACCCGCCCTGCGTCGACCGTCTCGGATGGGCCGACCGAAATCCCCTGTCCGCGCAGCGCTTCGACGAACTCCACCAGGTGGCCCGGAATCCCGTGCGGGGCCAACGGTTGCGGAGGACGGGTGCGGCGGACGGCCATCAGTTCAGCCTCAGTTCCCCGGTGGCGCGCTGCTGATCGGATTGGTGCTTGAGGATGACACCCAGTGTGGCGGCGATCGTCTCGTCGTCGATGGTGTCCAGACCGAGGGCCAGCAGTGTGCGTCCCCAGTCGATGGTCTCGGCAACGGACGGCAGCTTCTTGAGCTGCATGCCGCGCAGCACACCGATGATGCGGACCAGCTCGGCGGCCAGGTGCTCGGGCAGCTCGGGAACGCGGGACAACAGGATTCGCCGCTCCAGGTCCGGATCCGGGAAATCGATGTGCAGGAACAGGCAGCGACGCTTGAGCGCCTCGGACAGTTCGCGGGTGGCGTTGGAGGTCAGCAGTACGAACGGTGCCCGCGTCGCGGTGATCGTGCCCAATTCGGGCACTGTCACTGCGAAGTCGCTGAGCACCTCGAGCAGCAGGCCCTCGATCTCGATGTCCGCCTTGTCGGTTTCGTCGATCAGCAGCACGGTCGGATCGGTGCGGCGAATCGCGGTCAGCAGCGGACGGGACAGCAGGAACTCTTCGGAGAAAACGTCCATCTTCGTCTGGTCCCAGTCCCCCGAACCCGACTGGATCCGCAGGATCTGTTTAGCGTGGTTCCACTCGTAGAGTGCGCGGGCCTCATCGACGCCCTCGTAGCACTGCAGGCGGACCAGACCGGAACCAGTGGCCTCGGCAACGGCGCGGGCGAGTTCGGTCTTGCCGACACCGGCCGGACCCTCGACCAGCAGCGGCTTGCCCAGCCGGTCGGCAAGAAACACCGCCGTCGCCGTCGCCGTGTCGGGCAGATAGCCAGTCTCGGCCAGCCGGCGGGCCACATCGTCGATGTCGGCGAACAGCGGCGCCTGCCGTGCGGGAATCTCCACTGTGCTCCTTCGTGCGGATTCTCCAGCCCAACACACTTCGGCGTTAGGCAGGCCGGGTGTGGCCGTCGCCCCAGACGATCCACTTTGTCGAGGTTAACTCGGGTAGGCCCATCGGGCCGCGCGCGTGCAGCTTCTGGGTCGAGATACCGATCTCGGCACCGAAACCGAACTGCTCCCCGTCGGTGAACGACGTCGCCGCGTTCACCATCACCGCCGCCGCGTCGACCCGTTCGGTGAACCGTTGTGCCGCAGCCAGATTCGTGGTCACGATGGCCTCGGTGTGCCCGGTGCCGAATTCGTTGACATGCTCGATCGCCGCGTCCAGGCCGTCCACCACCGCCAGCGCGATATCCATCGACAAATACTCCCGGCGCAGGTCCTCCTCCGACGGGTCTGTGTGCACCGTCACACCCGCGTCCCGCATGGCCCGGGTGAGTCGCGGCACCGCGTGCTCGGCGATCGCGGCGTCCACCAGCAGCGACTCGGCCGCGTTGCAAACGCTGGGCCGCCGGGTCTTGGAGTTCAGCAGGATGCGTTCGGCCACTTCGAGATCGGCGGCCTCGTGGACGTAAACATGGCAGTTACCGACGCCGGTTTCGATGGTCGGCACGAGTGCGTCGCGGACCACCGTATCGATGAGACCCGCTCCGCCGCGCGGAATCACCACGTCGACGAGGCCGCGGGCCTGGATCAGGTAGGTGACGCTGGCGCGGTCCTTGCTCGGCAGCAGCTGCACCGCGTCCGGGTTCAGCCCCTCGGCGTCCAGCGCCTGGCGCAGGGCGAAGACCAGCGATGCGTTGGACCGCTCCGCCGACGAACTGCCGCGCAGCAGCACCGCATTGCCGGACTTCAGCGTCAGACCGAAGGCGTCGACGGTGACGTTGGGGCGGCCCTCGTAGACGATCCCGATCACGCCGAGTGGCACCCGCTGCTGCCGTAGTTGCAGGCCGTTCGGCAGGGTGCGGCCCCGCACCACCTCGCCGATCGGGTCGGGCAGCAGGGCGACCTGGCGCAGGCCGGCGGACATGCCGTCGACGCGCTCCGGCGTGAGCGCCAGTCGGTCGAGCATCGCCTCGGAGGTCCCCGCGATACTGGCGGCCTCCAGGTCCTCGGCGTTGGCGGCGATGATCTCGTGCACGTGCGCGAGGACCGCATCGGCCGCCGTGTGCAGCGCCCGGTCCTTGACCGCAGTGGACGCCGAGCCGAGTTGACGGGCGGCGACCCGGGCCCGTCGGGCGGCACCGTGCACCTGTAGCAGCAAGTCGGGAAGCGCCGGTGCTTGCAGACTCATTACCCCAGCTTATCGGGCTTCAGGCGGTTCGGCGGGCGCGGGTTAACGTAGGCGCGTGGCGCGAGTATGCGTGGTGGGCAGCGTGAACATCGACCAGGTCTTCGCCGTCGGCGCACTGCCGGGCCCGGGCGAGACCGTGCTGGCCGAGTCTGTGCAATCGATGCCGGGCGGCAAGGGCGGCAACCAGGCGGTGGCCGCCGCCCGTGCCGGTGCTGACGTGCAGCTTGTCGCCGCGCTCGGCACCGACGCGGCGGCCGCGCAGTTACGGGATCACCTGGCGGGCAATCGGGTCGGTCTGGACGCTGTGGTCACGCTGCCCGGCCCGAGCGGTGCGGCGGTGATCGTGGTGGACGCCGGGGCGGAGAACACGATCGTCGTCGCGCCCGGCGCCAACGGGCACCTCACCGTGGACTCCGCCGCGGTCCGCGAGGTGATCGCCGACAGCGATGTGCTGTTGCTGCAGTTGGAGATACCGGTCGCAACGGCGGTGGCCGCTGCCCGGGTGGCGCAGGCGGCCGGCGCGACCGTCATCGTCAACGCCTCCCCGGCGGGAACGGACCCGCTGGACGAGTTGGCCGGCATTGCCGACGTCGTCGTAGTCAACGAGTCGGAAGCCCGCGTGTGGCAATGGCAGGTGCCGCATCTGGTGATCACGCGGGGATCTCGCGGCGCCACGTACATGGGTGGCGGCGATCAGTTGGAGGTGCCGTCACCGGCGATCGAGGCGATCGACACCACCGGCGCGGGCGACGTGTTCGCCGGGGTGCTGGCGGCCAGCTGGCGCACGGGTCGCGACTACGCGCTGCGCCGAGCGTCCGCCGCGGGTGCGTTGGCGACGTTGGTGACCGGGGCCGGAGACTGCGCTCCCTACGACGAGGCCATCGACGACGCGGTGGTCTAGGGCCGTGTCGCCGAGGTCTGACTTGACGTTATAGTCAAGTCGCTTGCCCATTGCGTCGCTGCACGTCACCGTCGCACCGCTGGACCGGGCAGGACAAACCGAAACCGCGAAGTGACACGCGCGTCAAGACGGCGCCTCAGAGGAGAGTCCATGTCTGAAACCCCCGGGTCCACCACCACGACGCCCCGGCCACCCGACGGCGACTGGTTGGGAACGCCGTTTCTCACGTTCAAGCGCGAGGGTCCGTTCGCGATCCTCACCCTGGATCGGCCCGAGGCCCGCAACGCCATGACTCCGGCGATGTACTTCGGCATCCGGTACGCGGTCAACCGGGTGAATTCCGACCCGGATCTGGCGGGTCTGCTGATCACCGGCACCGGTGACGTCTTCGCGCCGGGCGGCGACCTGGGGCAGAAGGCTGCCGACAACTGGATGGATTTCGCGTCCACGATGTCGATGGATGTGACGCCATTCGACACGCTGCGGACCTCGACCAAGCCGGTGGTGTCGGCGGTCAACGGACTCACCCAGGGCGGTGGGCTGCAGATCGCCATGTGCAGCGATATGGCGGTGGTCAGCGATCGGGCGACGTTCCGGGTGCCGGAGTTGTTCCGTGGCATCGCCGACACGTACTACAGCCAGATGCTGGCCCGCATCGTCGGGCCGATCCGGACCCGCGACCTCATGCTGACCGGCCGCGTCCTGTCGGCCGAGGAGGCCCGCGACTGGGGCATGGTGTCCCGCGTGGTCCCGCACGACGAGTTGATGGACTCCGCCCGCGAGGTCCTCGAACAATGCTGCCGCACCGCGCCGGGTGCCCGGATGCTGGTCAAGTCGAGCCTGGACAACTACCTGGGGCTCTATGACCGGATCGGCATGATGGGTAGCCTCAACGATCCGGAGGCCGCCGAAGGGTTCTTCGCCTTCAAGGAGAAGCGCTCGCCCAACTGGGTGCATCCCGACCTGCAGATCGACGGGCGGCTGTAGCCGCTTACTCTTCGGGCACCTCGCGGTCGATCTCGGCGAGCCAGGTCGCCGCCGACATGTCCGATGGCGCGCGCCAATCCCCGCGCGGCGAAAGCGATCCGCCGGACGACACCTTGGGCCCGTTCGGCATCGCCGACCGCTTGAACTGGCTGAATGAGTAGAACCGCTGGACGAAGACCTGCAGCCAGTGCCGAATCTCCTTCAGCGAGTAGACCGGCCGCTCGTCGACCGGGTAGCCGGGCGGCCAGTTGCCGCGCTCCGGGTCACTCCAGGCATGCCAGGCGAGGAACGCGACCTTCGACGGCCGGAACCCGTAGCGCAGCACCTGAAACAGCGAGAAGTCCTGCAGTGAATACGGGCCAACCTTCTCTTCGCTGCTCTGGATCTCCTCGTCTTCGCCGGTCGGCACCAGCTCGGGAGTGATCTCGGTGTCCAGCACCGACTGCAGCACCTCGCCGACCTCGTCGTCGAATTGTCGGGACGAGATGACCCAGCGGATGAGGTGCTGGATCAGCGTCTTGGGCACACCGCCGTTGACGTTGTAGTGCGACATCTGGTCGCCGACGCCGTATGTCGACCACCCCAACGCGAGCTCGGACAGGTCGCCGGTGCCCAGCACGATGCCGCCGCGCTGATTGGCGATCCGGAACAGGTAGTCGGTGCGCAGACCCGCCTGGACGTTCTCGAAGGTGACGTCGTACACCTTCTCGCCGCGCGAGAAGGGGTGGCCCATCTCGGTCAGCATGAGTTCGGCGGACGAGCGGATGTCGATCTCTTCGAACGTGACGCCGAGGGCCCGCGTCAGGCGGATCGCGTTACCTTTAGTGCGCTCGCCGGTCGCGAAGCCCGGCAGGGTGAACGCCAGGATGTCGCTGCGCGGCCGGCCCTCCCGGTCCATCGCGCGGGCCGCCACGATCAGCGCGTGGGTCGAGTCCAGACCGCCGGAGACGCCGATGACGACCTTCGGGTAGTTCAGCGCCCGCAGGCGCTGCTCGAGCCCGGCCACCTGGATGTTGTAGCCCTCGTAGCAGTCCTGCTGCAGCCGCTCGGGGTTCGACGGGACGAACGGGAAGCGTTCGACCTCACGTCGCAGGCCGATATCGCCGGCCGGCGGGTCCAGGCGGAACTCCACCCGGCGAAACGAGTCCGCGGCTTCGCGGTGGTGCTCACGGTTGTCGTCGAACGTGCCCATCCGCAGCCGTTCGGATCGCAGCAACTCGGTGTCCACGTCGGCGACCGAGCGCCGGTGCCCCTTCGGGAACCGCTCGGATTCGGCAAGCAGGCGGCCGTTCTCGTAGATCATGGTCTGGCCGTCCCAGGCCAGGTCGGTGGTCGACTCACCTTCGCCGGCCGCGGCGTAGACGTAGGCCGCCAGGCAGCGCGACGACGCCGAGCGGGCCAGCAGGTGCCGGTCCTCGGCGCGGCCGATGGTGATCGGGCTGCCCGACAGGTTCGCCAGCACCGTCGCGCCGGCCAGCGCGGCGTGCGCGCTGGGCGGCACCGGGACGAACATGTCCTCGCAGATCTCGACGTGCAGCACGAACCCGGGCAGGTCGGTGGCGGCGAACAGCAGATCGGGGCCGAACGGGACGTCGCTATCGCCCACGCGGATCGTTCCGTGCACGTTGTCGCCCGCGGCCATCTGGCGGCGCTCGTAGAACTCGCGGTAAGTGGGCAGGTACGACTTCGGTACGACGCCCAGGACGGCGCCTTTGTGAATCACTACGGCGGCGTTGTAGATGCGGTGCCGGTACCGCAGGGGTGCGCCCACCGCCAGGACGGGCAGCAAATCCGCCGATCCGGCGATGACGTCGAGCAGGGCCTGCTCGACGGCGTCGAGCAGGGCGTCCTGCATCAGGATGTCCTCGATCGAGTAGCCCGACAGCGTCAACTCCGGAAACAGCGCAAGGGCGACGTTGTCGTCGTGGCACTCGCGGGCGATTCGCAGCACCGACTCGGCGTTGGCCGCCGGCTCCGCGATCACGGTGTGATGCGTGCACGCCGCGACCCGCACGAAGCCGTGGCGATACGCGGAGTAGAAGTCCATCCGGTTATTGTCGCCCGCAGTCGCGGATCAACAGGTGACCGCCCCCGGCGAGTGTCAACGGCCGTGCAGGGGGTAACCCCCCACCCATGAGCGATATGGCAGTCCTCGTCATCGACATGCTGAACGCGTATCGGCACCGGGATGCCGACAAGCTGGCCCCCAACGTCGCGAAGATCATCGACTCGATGGCCGGCCTGATCTCGCGGGCGAAAGAGCGCGACGACGTCGACCTGATCTACGTTAACGACAACTACGGCGACTTCACCGCCGAGCCCAGCGACATCGTTCGCTCAGCACTCGACGGCGAGCACCCGGAGTTGGTGAAGCCGATCGTGCCACCTGAGGGCTGCCAGTTCCTGACCAAGGTCCGCCACAGTGCCTTCTACTCAACGGCCCTGGAGTACTTGCTGCGACAGCTCGCGCCCGAGCGGCTCATCGTCACCGGTCAGGTCACCGAGCAGTGCATCCTGTACAGCGCGCTGGACGCCTATGTGCGGCACTTCTCCTTCATCGTGGTGCCCGACGCGGTGGCGCACATCGATGCCACGCTCGCCGACGCCGCGTTGAAGATGATGCAGCGGAACATGAGAGCCGAATTGGTCGCCGCCGACGACTGTCTGCGCTGACCTCTATTCTCGATTGCGTGGAGGCCCCCGAACTCGTCGCGCTGCTCGGCGGTCGGCGCGTAGCGGTGCTCACCGGTGCCGGGATCTCGACGGATTCGGGCATTCCCGACTATCGCGGACCGGATTCGCCGCCCAGCAATCCGATGACCATCCGGCAGTTCACCTCGGATCCGGTGTTCCGGCAGCGCTACTGGGCCCGCAACCACGTCGGCTGGCGTTACATGGCCGACACGTTGCCCAACGCGGGGCACCGGGCATTGGCCACGCTCGAGGACGCTGGGGTCGTCACGGGCGTGATCACGCAGAACGTCGACCTGCTGCACACCAAGGCGGGCAGCCGCACGGTGGTCAACCTGCACGGCACCTACGCGGAAGTGGCGTGCCTGCAGTGCGCGTTCACTATGTCGCGGGCGGCGTTGGCCCAGGTTCTGGAGGCGGCCAATCCAGGTTTCATCGAACGGGCTAGGTCTAATAGGCTGGCGATCGGCGGCCTGGCGGTGGCACCGGACGCCGACGCCGTCGTCGACGACACCGAGTCTTTTCGGTACATCGACTGTCCGAACTGTGGCGGCATGCTCAAGCCGAACATCGTCTACTTCGGTGAGAACGTGCCTAAACAGCGTGCCCAACAGGCGTTTTCACTTCTCGACGACTCGGATGCCCTTCTGGTCGCGGGGTCGTCGCTGACGGTGTTCTCCGGTTTCCGCTTCGTGCGTCACGCCGCAGCCCGAGGTATTCCGGTCGCGATCATCAACCGGGGGCCGACCCGCGGCGACGACCTGGCGACGGTCAAGATCGACAACGGCTGCTCCCCGATGCTGGCCCTGCTGGCCGACGAACTGTCCGCCACCGCGGCGCGCTAAGCGGCGAACGGGAGCAGCGCGCGGCGCACGATCAGCACTAGGCGCTCGGCGGTGTCGTAATCGTTGCCGACCCCCGCGTCCGATGCGGTCGGCTCGGTCATTCGGCCCAGTACCGCCAGGAAAACCGCCGCGGCGACGGCGGCATCGATGCCCACGGGCAACACCAGCCGATTCAACACGCTCGTCGCCGCGGCGTCGAAGGCGTCCATGCCGTGGCTGACCCGGTCCTCGGAAAGCTGCTCCGCCAGCGTGCCGTCGAACGACGCCCGGATGATGCCCCCGTAGCTGCGGTGGAACCGGACATACCGGCCCATCCAGCCGCGGAGCGCATCGACGTCGAGGTCGCCACTGGCCATCTCCCGGAGTTCCGCGGCCAGATGGTCACCTTCGATGGTCGCCCAGTTGCTCAGCTCGGCAAGAATCTTCAGCTTGTTGCCGAAGTAGCGGTACAACGTGGCGCGACTGATGTTGGACGCCGTGGCGATGTCTTCCATCGCCACCGCGTAGTACCCGCGTTCGGCGAACAGCACCGAGCTCGCCGACAGGATGTCCTGACTGATCGGTGACGCCTCGGGCGTCTCGGGTACGTCGGCGGTATGCAGCATCCGAACCTCATCGGACGGGGTCGCGGGCGTCGGGCCCGGCCCGATGACGCTCGCGGGGGTGTCCGGAAAGAGCATCAACTGCATGGCAACGGCCAGCGACGCCGACGTCTGCTCCCGGGACGGCAGTTCGAACATGCCGCGGTAGCGATAGAGGTTGACCATGTGCGAGATCCGCAGTAGGGCGGCCGCCGCGTCACCGGGTTCGATGCCGCTCAGCCCGGCGGCCCGGAGCTTGTCGACGACGAGCCGCTCGTATTCGCCCGCGACCTTACCCGTGTCGGCGTGCGGGAGGCCCTCGATGGTGCCGATGCCGGGAAATTCCAGAAACACCATGGCGTAGCGGTCGTAGAGCTCGCCCCACTCCCGCAGCCACCGCTGCAGATTCTCCCAGCCTTCAGCGTCGGGGCCGAGTCGTCCGAGGCGGCGGCCGTGTTCGAGCACCGCCTGCTCGCACTGGCCGACCAGTTCGAGAAAGATGCGTTGCTTGCTCTCGAAGTACTGATAGATGGTGGCCCGAGACCCGCCGACCGCCTTGGCGATCGCATCGATCGACGTGCCGTTGTACCCGTTGGCCACGAAAAGCTCTGCCGCGCAGGCGACAATGCGGTCCCTGGTATGGGCGCCCCGCCTGCCCAGGGCGGCATTGCCGGGGGTGTACCCGGGGCGCCGAAGCTTCTCGGAATACGGCATCGTCTTCCCATCATCGCCGAGTAGGGCGATGGGTGGCGACTGCGACGTCGGCATGAGCGTCAATCCGTCGGCGGCCCGGGCAGGTTGCGCTTCGCCTTGCCCGGATAGCCGAAGAACTTCTCGAAGTTCTCGTCGTTGATGGGTTGCGCCGCATTGCGTTGCGCCGCGGCGCGCAGTGCGGTCGAGCGGGCACGGGCCTTCTCGAGCTCCTCCGGGGTCCCGGAAGCCTACAGCCGACCCACCGCGTCCTGGGCTGCGGCGATATCGAGACGCAGCCGTTCGCCCACCTCGCCGAAGGTCAGCAGATCGTGGTCGTCTTCGTCGACCTTTTCCCGGCCTGCACCGTGTGCCGGATCGTGCGTCCCGGACATGACTTCCCTCTCTACTCTGGACGATTGTGATGCCCATCATATACAGTCGTGAGACACACCGTCAGAAATTGAGA
>JAOPWF010000777.1 GCA_025965815.1 Mycobacterium sp. | reverse complement strand
ACGGGTCTTCGACATCCTCGAGATCATGGCGACAGTCGGTGGATCGATCGGTGTAAGCGAACTCGCCGCGCGCGCGGAATTGCCTGTGCCGACGATCCACCGTTTAATTCGCACGCTGGTCAGCAGGGGTTATGTCCGCCAACTGCCCACCCGGCGCTACGCGTTGGGACCGCGACTGATCCGGCTGGGGGAGAGCGCGACACAGCTCTTCGGTGCATCGTCACGCCCACACCTTGCGCATCTGGTCGAGCAGATCGGCGAGACCGCGAACATGGCGGTGCTCGACGGAAACATGGCGGCGTATGTAGCTCAGGTTCCCTCGGCGCACACGATGCGGATGTTCACCGAGGTCGGAAAGCGCGTGCATCTGCACTGCACGGGGGTAGGAAAGGCGCTACTGCTGCAGATGCCGGACGACGCGGTCCGTTTGCTGGTCGGGCGACTAGGCATGCCGGCCTACACCGATAATTCCATCACCGACGCGGAGGCTCTGATCTCCGACCTGAAGCAGAGCAGGCTGCGGGGATACACGATCGACGAGGGTGAGCAAGAGGTCGGTGTTCGTTGTATCGCAGCGCCGGTGCCCAACATGCCGACCCTGACAGCGATCTCGGTGTCCGGTCCAGCGGCCAGGGTGACCCTCGACGCCGCCGACCGCATCGCACCGATCCTGCAGCACGTGGCGTCGGAATTGAGTGCGGAGTTCGAGCGGGATACCGCTCTCTAGGCGGTGTCGGCATGCTGGACCTGTGCGGGTAGGCCCACCGGAGGCTGCTAGTCAAACAGTGCGTACGCGGTCGGCGCATCGTCGAGATCCTCAGCCAGCGCCTCGAATTCGGTGACGTTGTCTATCTCGGTGCCCATCGCGATGTTGGTGATCCGCTCCAGGAACACTTCGACCACTACGGGGACCTTGTGTTCGCGGGCAAGCGATTTCGCGCGTTCAAGCGCATCGGCGATATCTGCGGGATCGGTCACGCGGATGGCCTTGCAGCCCAGGCCTTCAGCGACGCGGAGATGATCGACGCCGTATCCCTTCGGCATGGTGAGGGAGTCGGCGTCATTGCCCTCCTGCGCGTTGATGTTGTCGAAGCCGAGCGACACGTGGTAGTTCATGTCGAACGTGCGCTGCGCCTGGCGGATCAAGCCCAGGTAGGAATTGTTCACAACGACGTGGATGTAGGGCAGGTTGAACTGCGCGCCGACAGCCAGTTCCTCGATGAGGAACTGAAAGTCGTAGTCACCAGACAGTCCCACGACCGTGGCCGTCGGGTCGGCGGCGACCACTCCGAGCGCGGCGGGCAGGGTCCAACCGAGGGGTCCGGCCTGGCCGCAGTTGATCCAGCCCCGTTGTCGGTAGACCTGCAGGAACTGGCCACCGGCTATCTGGGACAGACCGATAGCGCTGACGTAGCGGACGTCGCGACCGAACGCCGTGTTCATCTCCTCGTAGACCCGCTGTGGTTTAACCGGCACGTCGTCAAAGTGGGTCTTGCGATGCATGGTTCGCTTGCGGATCAGGCATTCCTCGACCCACGCGCTGCGATCAGGCAGTGAACCGGCAGTGCGGCGTTCCCGGGCGACGGCGACCATCTGTTCGAGGGCGGCTTTCGCGTCGGAGACGATTCCATAGTCCGGCGCGAACACGCGCCCAATCTGGGTGGGCTCGATATCGACATGGACGAACGTGCGTCCCGCACAGTAGGTGTCGAGGCCGCCGGTGTGGCGGTTCGCCCACCGGTTCCCGATTCCGAGCACGAAGTCGGAAGCGAGCATTGTCGCGTTGCCGTACCGGTGGGCGGTCTGCAACCCGACCATTCCGGCTGCGAGACGGTGATCATCAGGGATCACGCCCCAGCCCATCAGCGTGGGAACCACCGGAACGTCGAGCAGTTCGGCGAGTTCCACCAGAAGGTCCTCGGCTGCGGCGTTGACGATGCCGCCGCCGGCGACGATCAGCGGCCGCTCCGACGCGGCGAGCATGTCGAGTGCCTTGGTCGCTTGAGCCAGCGTCGCGCGGGGCTTGTACACCGGTAGCGGTTGATAGGTGTCGGGGTCGAACTCGATCTCGGCGAGTTGCACATCGATAGGGAGGTCGATCAGCACCGGTCCCGGCCGGCCCGAACGCATCAGGTGAAAGGCCTGCGCAAACGCGCCCGGCACCTGGGCGGGCTCGAGCACGGTCATCGCCATCTTGGTGACCGGTGCGGCGATGGCGGAGATGTCAACGGCCTGGAAGTCCTCCTTGTGCAACCGGGACGTCGGCGCCTGACCGGTGATCGCGAGGATCGGGATCGAATCGGCGATCGCCGAGTACAGGCCGGTAATCATGTCGGTGCCGGCGGGACCCGATGTGCCGATGCAGATTCCGATGTTGCCGGCCTTGGCTCTGGTGTAGCCCTCGGCCATGTGGCTGGCGCCTTCCACGTGGCGGGCGAGGACGTGCTTGATCCCGCCGTGGGCGCGCATCGCCGAGTAGAACGGGTTGATCGCTGCCCCGGGGAGTCCGAACGTCTGGGTGGCGCCTTCGAGCTCGAGGATCTTCACTGCCGCGTCGACGGCACGCATGCGTGGCATGTTCTTTCTCCTGACGTTTGTGGGCTCGGGGTTGGGTTCAGTCGAGCGTTCGGCCGCTGAGCCGCTCGACACCGCGGAAGAGACCTGAGTGGTCGAGTCCGCCGTCGCCATTGGCGCGGGCGGAGGCCATGAGCTGGGCGACAACGGCACCGAGCGGTATCACGACGCCGGCTTCGCGAGCCGCACTGGTGACGATGCCGAGATCCTTGTGGTGTAGGTCGATCCGGAAGCCGGGATCGAAGGAGCGGTCGAGCATCTTCTGAGCTTTCTGGTTGAGCACCGCGGAGCCGGCCAGCCCGCCGCCGAGCACCTCGACGGCGGCGGTGGTGTCGACGCCGTAGGCTTCGAGAAACACGATCGCCTCAGCGAGCAGTTGGATGTTGCCCGCCACGATGAGCTGGTTGGCGGCCTTGACCGTCTGGCCCGAGCCGTTAGGGCCGACGTGCACGATCGTCTTGCCAACGACGTCGAGAATGGGTTTTGCCGCGGCGACATCCTCGGCCGCGCCGCCGACCATGATCGAGAGGGCGGCGTTGACGGCCCCGGCTTCGCCTCCGGATACGGGCGCGTCGATAAGCCGGAACCCCGACTTCGCAGCCAGTGTGGCGAGCTCACTGGTGACATCGGGTCTGATGCTGGAGAAGTCGATGATCAGCGCGCCTGCGCGGGCGTTCTCGAAAACGCCGCCCTCTCCCGTCAAAACGTCCTGCACATCAGGGGAGTCAGGCACCATGACGGCCACGACGTCGGCGTCCGCGACCGCCTTAGCGATCGAATCGGCGGCGACGCCGCCGGCTTCGACGAGCGGGGCGGCCCGCTCGGGTGACCTGTCGAATCCGATCACCTGATGACCGGCCGTGGCCAGATGGGCGGCCATGGGGCTGCCCATGATCCCGAGTCCGATGAAGGCGATGGTGCTCACGGTTGTCCTCGATTCTGTGATTCTGTTCGCGATTGGGTGGTTTCAGATGCTGGCGACGGCGCGAGCGGAACGCTGTTCCCGCGGAAGCCAGTAGAAGGGGTCCGGCCGGGTGGCTTTGTACTCAAGTCCGATGTAGCCGCGGTAGCCGAGCTGGGCGAGCTGGTCTAGGTAGCGAGGTAGGTCGAGCGTGCCGGTGCCGGGCTCGCCCCGCCCTGGTGCGTCGGCGATCTGTACGTGGCCGATCTGGTCGGCGTAGGTGTCCAGGGCCAGGCCGACGTCGTCGCCGTTGACATGCAGGTGGTACAGGTCGGCGAGCAACCGCAGGTTCTGCGGGCCATGCTCGGTGTGGACCCGATCGATGACCGCGACCGCGTCGGCGGCGCGCGTCAACGGGTACGCGGCGGCACCGCTGACCGGCTCGACGAGCACGACCGCGCCGATCCGTTGCGCGGCGGCGGCGGCGAACGCCAGGTTCTCCGAAGCGGCCGCGTCCTGCTCCGCCGGTTCGAGCCCGTCCAGGCGATTTCCGTACAGGGCGTTGAACGCTTTCGTTCCGAGGGTCTGCGCGATGCCGACCGCGACGTCGACGTTGTCCCGGAACTCGGTGCTGCGAGCCGGGTCCGACAAAATGCCGCGCTCCCCGGCGGGCATGTCGCCCGCGGCGAAGTTCAATCCGGTGAGAGCCACACCGGCGTCGGTGATCGCGCGGACGAACGAATCTACTTCGTGATCAGCGGGTACCGGCTGCGCGAACGGCCACCAGAACTCCACCGCGTCGAATCCCGCCTCGCGTACCGCGTGCGGCCGGTCGAGCAGCGGGATTTCGGTCAAGAGGATTGAGCAGTTCACGGTGTATGCGGCGGCGGTCATCGCGGCGTTCCTTTCCAGTGTGGCAGCGGAGCGCGACCTTTCGTTCACCTCGGTCGGTCTCGCGGAGTCGGGCCCCTGTTTGTCGACCGCTCAACCGCGGTACTCTGACCAGAGCAAATTCCGTCATACGAAATTAACTTTTCGATGTACGAAGCACAGTCAACCCGCGTCGCCGGGTGTTGTCAAGCCTGGGGGCCGTTGACAGCCGCCCGGGCGAGCCTCCAAACTCTTATCGCAATATGGAAATCAAAGTTCACAATACGAATTTGTCTGGTCTAGGGCATCTGTTCCGGTCTCGCCGATGCCGGTCCACGATCACCGATGGCGAGGTGCGCTGACATGTCGTACTACGTCGTGGTCGCTCCCGACAAGTTCAAGGGATCATTGTCGGCAGCTCAGGCAGCCGCAGCCATCACCCGCGGGATCACCCGGCGCGATCCGAGCATCCGAACGGTCGAATGCCCGGTAGCCGACGGTGGCGAGGGGACGCTCGCGGCGGCACTGTCCGCGGGATTTGACCGGGCTCCGGTCATGGCAGCGGGGCCGACCGGAGTACCGATTGACACCAGCTACGCCCGCAAGGGGGAACTCGCGGTTGTCGAGATGGCCGACGTTGCCGGTCTGGCGCGATTGCCCGGCGGCGTACGCCGCCCGATGACCGCATCCAGTCGCGGTCTCGGGACGGTGGTATCCCAGGCCCTCGATGATGGCTGCCGCCGGATCGTCGTCGGTATCGGCGGGAGCGCCTCCACGGATGGCGGCGCGGGCTTCATGCAGGGTCTGGGTGCGGTATTGCGCGGCGCTGACGGGCGTCTCCTCACCGACGGCGGCGGATCGCTTGGACGGGCGTCCTCGCTGGATCTGAGCGGGTTGCACCCGGGTCTTGGCGATGCGGAGATCGTGATCGCCAGCGACGTCGACAACCCACTGTGCGGGCCGGACGGGGCCGATTCGGTGTACGGCCCGCAGAAGGGCGCGAGCCCGATCGAGGTGCGCACACTTGATTCCGCATTGGGTCACTGGGCGGATCTCGTCTCCGACACCACCGGCCGTGATGCGCGGTCCGCACGTGGGGCAGGTGCCGCGGGTGGCGTGGGATTCGCCGCCATCGCCGTGTTGGGCGCGCAATCCCGACCCGGGATCGACCTCGTCCTGGATTTGGTGGGGATTGACGACCACCTCGACCACGCCACCGCCGTCATCACCGGTGAGGGCTCGCTGGACGGGCAGTCGCTGAACGGCAAGGCGCCGGTGGGCGTCTGCCTTCGCGCCAACCGGCGCAACATCCCGACGCACGCGATCGTCGGGGTGTCGCGCCTGTCACCGCAGGAGATGCGCGGCTCAGGGTTTGCGTCCATCTATGCGCTGCAGGATCGCGAGCCGGATGTTCGCCGGTCGATGGCGCACGCCGCCGACCTGATCGCCTCGGTCGCCGAGGATCTCGCCACTGAGCAGTTGGTCGCCCCGCTCCGATCCTGACCGAGTTGTGTTCTGAACAATCGGTATCGATGTCGATGGCGAGAGGTCAGCCCCAGCCGGGCAGGATAAAGATCAGCCAGGTAGCGATCGGGGCTATGACAACCGTTGAGAATCCCCATTTGATCAGCTGACGGAATACCTTGTCGCGCTGATCTTCCGGCGAGTTGGCCACCACCAGGGCGCCCGAGGTGGAGAACGGGCTGGAGTCGACCACCGAGGCTGAAATGGATAGCGCGATGAGCATGCCCACAGCACCGACCTGGCCGGTGAGCAGGAAGGGTACGGCCATAGGGATAAGTGCACCGAGGATGCCGGTGGTGGACGCGAACGCGGACACCAGAGCGGCGATGAAGCAAATAAGGATGGCTGACATCAAAGGGGCGCCACGGTGCGCGACACCATTGCCGAGCCAGTCGATGGTGCCGATCCGCTGCATCATCGCCACGTAGGTCACGATGCCGCAGATCAGCAGCACGGTCGGGCAGGCGATCTTGCTGATCGCGCCCTTTGATGCTCGGTGAGAACAGCGAGATCACGACGGCGACGAGGAGCGAGGTGAAGCCGACGTCCTGGTTGAAGAACAGGACCGAGATGGCAAGGGTGGCGATGCCGATCAGGGTGATCCAGCGGCTGCGTTCCAGGGCGATGTCGGTGGCCACGGCGGCGCCGCCGGGGACAGGGGTCGTCTGCGCGGCGGTGGTGTCAGCGCGGCTGGTGTGCGATCCAAGCGTCCCGATCAGTTCCGGTTGACCGGAACCGCCGCCGGCGCCCATCCCGCCGTCCGCGGGGGCGGTGCCCCCAGTCGCGCTGCCGTCACCTTTGTCGATCCTGCCGAGGAGGCCCGGCCGCCGAAGAGGGCGAAGACGATCAGACCCAGGACGATGTTGAAGACGGCCGAGGACACGAACAGCAGCACCGGGTTGCTCGGCAGGTTGTTTCGGGTGACCACGCCGTTGACGATGCCGCCGAAGATGCTGAGCGGCGAGAGACCGCCGGCACTGGCTCCGTGATCACCATCAGGCCCATCAGCACCGGGCGGATTTCGTAGCGTCTGGCGAACCCCATCGCGATCTCAATCCCGTTGGACGCCAAGCGTTTCGCCGGTCTAGTATCGAATTACGATAGGAATGTTCCGCATCATGGATAATCACGCTGCTATGGTCGAGTCGCTGCGCCCGCCCGAACGAAAGGACCCCCGATGGGTCGTCACTTCCTGCAGATCCCCGGCCCCACCAACTGCCCGGACGAGGTGCTCCGCGCGATCCCGGCGGCGACTATCGATCACCGCGGCCCGGAGTTCCAGGCGCTGGGCAAGTCCTGGAGAACTGAACAGGACCTGCACGGACGGAAGGGCTGTCGATGACGACAAGCGATCAGCGAGGTCATGCCACGGAATCGGAACTGCCACAAGGACTCACCCAACGTCTAGAGCGTGAGCTCGACGGTGAAGTGCAGTTCGACGAGTACTCGCGTCACATGTTCTCCCGCGATGCGAGCATGTATTCGATAACGCCGCTGTGCGTCGTTTTTCCCCGGCACGCCGACGACGTGGCCGCGACCGTGCGGATCGCCGCGGCCTACGGTGTCGCAGTCACCCCCCGCGGTGCGGGCACGAGCCTGGCCGGACAGACCATCGGGGCGGGGATCGTTGTGGACTTCTCGCGGCACATGACATCGATCGCGGAGTTGGATCCGCAGCGGCGGATCGCCCGCGTCGAGGTCGGCGTCGTGCAGGACGAACTCAACGGTGCCGCTGCAACGTTCGGCCTGATGTTCGGCCCGGACACGTCCACGAGCAACCGCGCCACGATCGGGGGCATGCTCGGCAACAACTCGGCAGGCAGCGGGTCGCTGCAGTTCGGCATGACCATCGACCATGTCCGCGCGGTCGAAGTCGTGCTCTCGGACGGATCCATTGCGCGTTTCGCGCCGGTCGACGAGCGCGAACGCCGTCAGCGGGCGAGCGTTCCGACTCTGGAAGGATCCCTGTACCGCGAGCTACCAGCGATCGTCGAGAAGAACGCGGCTGCGATCGCCACCGGTTTTCCGCCGTTCTGGCGGCGCGCCTGCGGGTACCGCCTCGACCGCCTGGCCGATCCCGAGACGCCGTTCGACCTGGCGCGTTTCGTAGTGGGGAGCGAGGGCACCCTCGCGATCGCCACGGCGGTCGAGGTGGACCTCGTGCCCAAGCCCAAGCACACGGTCTACGCAGTGGGTCACTTCGACACCACGCAGAAAGCGATCGAGGCCACCACGGACGCCCTTGTCTGCGAGCCGGCGCAGGTCGAGTTGATGGACAAGACGATTCTCGACCTGTCGCGGCAGAAGATCGAGTACGCCAGCCTGGGCGACAGCCTCGTCGGCGACCCGGCCGCCCTGTTGTTCGTTTCGTTCACCGGTGATCACCTCGACGAAATCCTCACCCGTCTGGATGGATTGATCGAGCTGTGGCAGCAGAACGGCCATGGTTACCACACGCTGCGCCTGGTCACTGCCGAACAGCAATCCGCGCTACTGAAGGTGCGCAAATCGAGCCTGGGGCTGTTGATGGCGGCCAGCGAGGGATCCAACCGCCCCCTCGCATTCGTCGAGGACACCGCCGTTCCACCGGAGGTGCTGGGCGAGTACACAGCGCGATTCGCGAAGATCCTCGACGAGTACGGCATGAACGCCGGCTTCTACGGACACTGCTCGGTCGGGTGCCTGCACATCCGGCCGTTCGTTGATCTGAGCCGACCCGACGAAATCGTCCGGATGCGCGCTGTCGCCGAACGGATCAGGGATCTCGTCAAGGAATTCGGCGGTGTCAACTCCAGTGAACACGGCGACGGACTTGCCCGAAGCGAGTTCAACCGGGAGATCTTCGGTAACGATCTTTACGAAGCAATGCGCGACGTGAAGCGGCTGTTCGATCCCCATCAGCGGATGAACCCCGGCAAGATCGTGGACGCGCCGCGGATGACCGAGAACCTCCGCGACGCGAACCTCCCGCCGGCACCGCTGCTGCGCACCCGCCTGGACTTCGAAGTCCTCGGCATGCGCGGTGCGGCGGATCGGTGCATGAACATCGGTCTG
>JAOPWF010000708.1 GCA_025965815.1 Mycobacterium sp. | reverse complement strand
TGATACTCAAACTCAAAGCCCGGCGTCTTGATGTACACCTGGCCAACCTGGTTCGGGGCGCACTCGCCACCGTCGTCGTCATAGATCCGGATGGTTGAGCCGGGCCACGGCAATCCGACCGTTCCCGGGCGTTTGAGCCAGTCCTCGGCACCGACCGAGGCGCCGCCGCCTTCCGACGAGCCGTAATACTCGTGGATGATCGGGCCCAACCAGTCGATCATCCGCATCTTGACGTCCATCGGGCACGGCGCGGCACCATGCACCACGGTGCGCAGCGACGACATGTCATAGCGGCGCTTCACCTGGTCAGGCAGCTGCAGCAGACGCGCGAACATGGTGGGCACCATGTGCATGTAGCTGACCTGGTAGCGCTCGACGAGTTCGAGTGTGCGCTGCGGCTCCCACTTGTCCATCAGGACCAGCTTGTGGCCCATGTGTAGGCCCAGCATCGCCAGAGTGCCCGGCGTCGCGTGATACATCGGCCCGGTCACCAATTGCACGCCCTCATCGGGCGAGATACCCATCACCTGGGACACAACGGTGGTCATGGGACCAATCGCGGCTTCGGGGTCGGCGCCCGACAATGGCCGCCGAATGCCCTTGGGCCGTCCGGTGGTTCCCGACGTGTACAGCATCGTTTCGCCTGCCGTCGGCGAAGGAGGCCTGGCCGCAGACTGCGGGGAGATGAACTCGTCGTACGGGGTGAAACCCGCGATCGCGCCGACCGCCAACCGCCGAGTGTGGTCTAGTCCCGCCTCGTCGGCGGCCCTGACGGCGACCGGTCCCATCCGCTCGTCGGCGACCAGCACCGCGGCCGCGGAATCGGCCAGGATGTGGGCGATCTCGGGCGCGGTCAGATGCCAGCTGATGGGCAGCAAGTACAGCCCGCTCTGCGCGGAAGCGAGGGCCAGCTCAAGGAATTCGCGTTGATTCCACAGCAGCGCCGCCACGCAATCGCCGACACCAAGGCCCAGCGCGCGCAGTCCATTGGCCACCCGGTTCTGGTTGGCGAACAGCGCACCGCAGCTGAGCTCTTCGCCCGAGTCGTCGACCACCGCGATCTGTGCAGGCTGCGATTGCGCTGCAGTCCAGAAACCCTTGTGACTCACCGGAATTCCCCCTCCACGTGCTGCTACGCGCCCGCTCCGGGCGGCCACCCGAGCGCATCGAATACGGCGACGGGGTTGAGGTAGTCGCGCCAGTGCACGATCTGGCCGTCGCGCAGGGTGACCACTGAGATGTACCTGTTGGTATAGGGGCGGTTACCGTCGACGGTGCGGCCTTCGGATGCGTACTCCAGTACGGCGACGTCTTTGGCGGGGTCGTGGTAGACGGCCAGGTCGAAGCAGCGGTCGAGGTGGAGCATGTTCCCGTACGGTCGATAGAGTTCAGCAAGTGCCTGGCGGCCCTCAACCCGCGGTGGATAGCCGGGCACGGTAATCACATATTCGGTGACGACGTCCTCGGCCATCAGGTCGAAGAAGTGCCCGCCTTTCGTCAGGCCCTGCAGTCCTTGCTCGATGGTCCGGAAAAACGGGTCGAGCGCGGCGAAATCGCTGAGGTTCGCAATCGGGGTTGTCATCTTTGGCCTCTTCACTTTGATGGTGGTGGAACAGTTTCCAGGCAGGTGCTGTTTGTGGCGGCGCGCCGCAGCCGGGGTTGCGCCAAGCTTGCGGGCTACTCCTCCGGGGCGATCGTCACGCTCAGGCCGTCATGCCGCGCGGCCAGCTCAATCTGACATGAGAGACGAGATCGCGGTGTGTTGAAGGCCGACGTCTCCAGCAGCTCTGATTCGTCGCCGGTCGCTGGCCCGACGGTTTCCCGCCACTCATCGTCGACAAAGACGTGGCAGGTGGCGCAGCTGTTACAACCCCCGCATAGCGCGAGAATGTCGCGGACTCCGGCGTCTCGGATGCTCTCCATCAGGCTGTCGCCTTCGTTGAAGGCAACGCTGTGCACATTCCCTTCGCGGTCGGTCACCTTGGCGGTGCCGCGGCCGACCTCCGATCCATTGTCAGACATGGACACGACCCCGCGATACAGGGGACGGATTTCGCACGGACATTTGCGGCCTGCCTTTCAACTAACGGGTCTCGGCCAGGAGATCAGTGATCGGTCTGGACGAATCGGCGAGTAACGCGGGGGCGATTTCAGCCCCGGACCGCACCAGCGCCCTGCCTTGTGCGAAGTCCTTCATCACATTCACGGAGTCGATCGCCGCGACGCGACCGTCTCTCATGTACACCACGGAGAAGCTCTTCGAGTCGGGATCGCCCCGGACGACGGCGGTGTCATACCCGTGTGTGAGACCCACGGTCTTGAGCTTCAGGTCGTACTGGTCGGACCAGAATGTCGGCACTGCCGGTTCGCCGTGCGGCTCGCCCGCCAGGTGGCGCGCAACGATGACGCCGTGATCGACCGCGTTCTGCAGTGACTCCAGTCGTACGACCGCGCCGCCGGCGTACTCGTTGGGTGCCGCTGCGCTGTCACCGATGGCGTAGATGTCAGGCAAGTTGGTCCGGCATTGCGCATCGACGAGGATCCCGTTGCCTACCGTGGCGCCCGCGACAATCAGCGGCTCTGCCGTTGGCGCGGCGCCGATTCCAATAACGACGACGTCGCACGGAAGCTCTTCGCCGGTCGACAGCTGCACGGCGCTGACGCGTCCGTTCTGAGTCTCCAGAGCGACGACCTCGCGGCACACGCGGATGTCCACGCCATGCGCCCGGTGCTGGGCCTCGTAGAAGTGTGAGATCGGCTCAGCCGACATTCGGGCAAGCACGCGATCGGCGGCTTCGAGGACTGTCACCGATTTCCCGAGCTTGCGGAGCACGGCAGCGACCTCCAAGCCCACGTATCCGCCCCCGACGACAACGGCACGTGACCCATTGAGGACATCGATCCGCAGGCGCTCGGTGTCGGAGTGTGTTCGCACGACGTGAACCCCTGACAGGTTCTTGTCACGTGCGCAATCCAGCCACCGGGGCGTGCTCCCAGCCGCCCAAATCAGGTGCCGGTAGCCGATGGAGTCGTCGGTGTCTGTGATGACGACCTTGGTGTCGGGTTCAACGACGTCGACCCGCCTACCCCGCAGTAGCGTGATCCCATTCTGCGCCCAAAACGACTCCGGGCGAATGAGAATCCGGTCGAGCGCGACCTCACCGGCGAGATAGGACTTGGACAGCGGCGGGCGTTGATACGGAAACGACGGCTCGGCGCTGACGATCGCGACCGAACCATCGAACCCGCACTGACGCAACGCCATCGCTGCCGCGGTCCCGCCGTGACCGCCGCCAATGATGAGAACATCGAACTGCTCGCTCAACTGAATCGCTGATCCTGCCTACTCGGCTCTGGCCGCCGCATGGCTGCGTCGGCCTCTGCACCGTCAGCCCGACCGACTCCCGGCACCCGCCGCGACGGGCGCATTCGCCGTATCCGCGCCCGCCTCTTCCTTGGCGATGAGCTTGCTCAGGACTCGCCGCATCAGCACCGTCGCTCGGTCGGTCTGCAGAACCACTGGGTGAAGGTTCATGAGATCGACGTTGCCGATGACGCGTTGCTGGGCTTCGATCATCGGCACATCCTGCGTGGTGAAGACCCGTTCGAGCAGCTCGCTGATCTCGGCGTCCGCCTCGGCGGAGTCAACCTGGTAATCGCGTGTGTTGTGGTAGAAGTAGTGCGTCGTGGTGTCGGTCTCCGGCGTGAAGAAGTGAGCCGAAAGGGCCGAGACTCCTGCATCGGGGTTGTCGGGGATTTTGCACCCGAACGGATGGATCACCGCCGAGGGTGCGTGCCAGTACACGTGGCTGTAGAAGTCAACCTTCGTGACGTCGGGGGGCAGTGCTGCCACCCATTGCCCGGGCGGCGCGATGCCCGGCTGCTCGCGCTCACATGCCACCACGTCACCAACCAGGTGTGCTTGCGGAACGAAGTTCTCCCGCTGCTCATCGCTTGTGAGAACACCAGCGTGGAGGTACAGGGCGTGCGAGAGATCCATCAGGTTGTCCACCGTCAGCAGGTAATTGGCGTCGACGTGGATATAGCCCTGGATATGGGCGCGCTCTTCGTCGGTCAAAAACGCGAACTCATCGGGGATGAGGCTCGTATCGGCGGGTTCCTGCCCCATCCAGATCCACACCACGCCGTGGCGCTCAGCCAGCGGATAGGTCGGCACCGACGCATTCGGTGGCTTGGATCCGCTGTCGTGGGGGTTGCGGCTGCACAAGCCATCGGTTCCGAACTCGAGACCGTGATACCCGCATTGCACCCCATCGCCGAGATGCTTGCCGAGGTGAAGCGGTGCGAAGCGATGCGGGCATCGGTTCCCGATGGCCGCTACCTTGCCGCTTCGATCTCGAAACATCAGCACGTTCTCATTGAGAAACGTGCGGGCCAGCAGCGTATCGGCGCCGATCTCGTCCTGCCACGCGGCGACATACCAAGCATTGCGAAGTGCTCGCATCACAACCTTCTCTCGCGGGCGTAGTCGATACGCGATTCGATTTCTTTCTGATGTGCACGCGCGGCGTCGGGTCGACGCCGTCGGGTTCCATAGAGAACCCGACGGCGACCGCGGGCCGGCGGCAAATCAATCCAGGGAACGGTGTCCAGCGCGACCTCGTGGCCGGTCATTGGCTCACGCCACGGACGACGTCGAGCAGGGCCGGGATGTCGGCCGGCAAGCGGTCACCACGCCACGCGACATGACCATCGGGGCGGACCATGGCCAGGCGGCGCTGATAAAGCTCG
>JAOPWF010000695.1 GCA_025965815.1 Mycobacterium sp. | reverse complement strand
CGATACTGGTCGGCATCAGTGCGCTGAAGGGTCTACATCCAGTGACGATCTTCGTCGCTATTCAGCCCGCGGTCATGGTCGTGTCGGGCTATCCCAGCGTCTCGTTCGACGGGACCACACCCGGAGTGGTCGGGCAGGCGTTGATCTGCGCGGGCCTGGTCGTGCTCGGCGGCGTGTGGGCCGTTCTCCTCGGCGCGGTACTGCTGCGTTCCGATTCGTCCGGTCCGCCCGATCCGGTACCCGCGCCGATCGCCGCCTTCTATACCAGCGCGCTGGTGCTGCTGTTGGTGCCCGGCGCATTCATCGCATCCACCTGGTTCCTAGAGACGACCGCGGGATGGGTACTGCTCACGATTCTCATCGTGACCCGACCGACGTACGACGAATCGAGGTTGATGATCGTCGAGCGCGGCGTCGGCACGGTAATCGGCGGAATCCTCGCGGCGGTGGTGGCCGTTGTGGTGTCCAACAGTGCTGTGCTGGTGCTGTTGGGTACTGCCGCAATGGTCGTGGCGGCGGTGTTGCAATTGCTGCACGCCAGGTATGCCCTGTTCGCCGCGTTCGTTACCGCGGCCATCGTTTTGCTCGACGCCGAACGGGGCAATGTGTTGGCGACGGACATGCAACGGGTGATGTACACGTTGGTCGGCGTTGCGCTGGTCGCGGCGGTGGTGTCGTTGGCCGAGATGCTGGTCGGCCGGCATACTCGCGCCCCCCGGTGAGGTCAGAATGTGACAACGCACGCCCATTGCCACGCCTTGGCCGTGGGAGGACGATGAAACGGACGGCGGCGCCGTCGTGACGCTGCCCCGACCAGAGGAGGCAGATTGTGTATGCACGCACTAGCACTATTCAGGCGCAGCCCTCATCCATAGATGATGGCGTTGCGTATGTCCGCGACACTGTGATGCCCGCGCTCGAGGGCCTCGAGGGATTCGTCGGCTTGTCCCTGATGGTTGACCGGTCATCCGGCCGCTGTATTACGACCACCGCCTGGCAGTCCCAAGACGCGATGCGCGCCAGCGGGGAGGCTGTTCGGGCGATGCGTGACCGCCTGGCGGAGATTTTCGGCGGCAGCGCAGACGTCGAGGAATGGGAGATCGCTGCGCTGCACCGCGACCACGAGGCGGGTGAGGGAGTATGTGTCCGGGCGACCTGGGTCAGGGTAAGCCCGGATCGCATCGACGGCGGCATCGACATGTACAAGAGGACTGTTCTGCCCGCGCTGGAGCAGCTCGACGGATTCTGCAGTGCCAGCCTGCTGGTCGACCGCGCGTCCGGTCGTGGCGTGGGCTCGGTGGCCTTCGACAGCGTCGAAGCGATGGAGCGGAACAAAGACCAGTTGGACAGGCTCAGGGCCGGCGCCACCCAGGAAGCAGGCGCAGAGGTGCTCGACGAGCACGACTTCGAGTTGGCGCTAGCCCACCTGCGTGTGCCCGAGATGGCCTGACCGCGTCGCGCAACGAGGTCAAATCAGCCCGGTGGCGTCGAACACCCATGAGGTGTCCGACGCCGCCAGGCTTTCCATCCACGACGCAGGTGCACTGTTGACGATCGCCCAGAAGTCCCAATAGTCCTTCCACACAGTCACTTTGCCGACACCTCTTCCAGGCTGACATTGTGCACGGACACAAACGGAAGCTGAGCCGTCTCACCGGTGCGCCAGGTCCACGTCTCGGAGTGCTCGTACATCACGTCGGCGCCGTTGCAGACGAGCAGGCTGTCCCGATTCCTGTATTCGGCGAGGGTTCAAGCCCGACCTTGAGGCGCTTGACGATGTCGTCGGGACCGCGGGCGGCCAGGGTCGGGCCCACGGGCATGTCGGTGTAGAGGCAGTCGTCCGACAGGAACGTCTTGACGGAGTCCCAGTCGCGCTTGGCCAGAGCGCGCCAGAGCCCGGACCGTGTCAGCCGGCATGCGCCAGCCCCACACGTTCGGGCGGTGCAGCCGTCTTCTGGTCGGCCCGCAGGAACCGGCCGGTTCGCTCGGTGCCGACAACGTCGGTCGCCTTGCCGTCGAGGAACACGGCCCGCCCGCGACGTTGAGCGGATTCTCGATGTCCGGGCCCGACTGCAGAACCCGGTCGGCGCGCCGCAGCAGCGCCTTGAGCCGCCGGAGTTCGCGCGGCCTGGCATAGGTCGACGGCAGCGTCCGGGAACGGCAGGTGTCACCGTCGAGCTTGTCGAAAAGCAACTGCTGCGAGGACATCCCGACGAAACCCGCATTCAGTGCCTCGGTAAGCATTCGCTCCATTCGGGCCTGTTCGCTCCTGGTGGGCCGTCGAACCAGTGGCCGTTGCGGATGATTGTGTCGTACGTCACTTCGTCATCGAACAGGCTCCGGAGACAGGTGTCGACGAAACCGTGAACAGATTTCAGAAACTGTCCACCGGTTAGCCCCAGCCGTCGGGTTGCCGGCCGTCGACGTCGGTGAAGCCGTACTCCCGCGCCAGCTCAGCCGATGTGAGGGAGTGCTGATTCCACCGGGAACGGGCTTCGTCGGCGGCGATCGCAGCTACCGCCCGCCCGACGTATCGCGGTGTCTCGGACTGCTCGAACGGCGGGGGAGCAGTCGGGTAACCGTCGGACCGGTCCGGTTCCAGCGCCGTACCCCAGTTCGCCTCCGAGACTCCCCAGTTGTCGAGCATCATCTCCGAGCGCAACCAGCCCGGAGTGAGCGCGACAGCGGTCGCACCGTACCTGCTCAGCTCATGTCCGTGTGAGTAGGCGAGGCGGTTCACCGCCGTCTTGGCCAGGTCGTAGAACACCGATATCCGATAGTTCTGATCATTGTATTGCCTTGTCCCATCGGTGATTTCAACTAGCAGCCCGCCGGGTCGCTTGACCAGCAGCGGATGCAGGAAATGCGACGTGATCAGGTGCGTGTCGACGCCGAGGCGAAGGATCCGCAACCCGTCGTCGAGGTCGTGTTCCCAGACCGGCCTGTTCCACGACGGCGGCGGCCCCTTGAGAACCTCGGCTCCCCAGATGTCGTTCACCAGGACATCGATGGCTCCGTGCTCGGCGCGCACCCTGTCGGCCAGGGCGCTCACCTGCTCGGGATCAAGGTGATCGACCTGGACGGGGATGCCGACGCCGCCCAGTTCGTTGACCAGCGCGGCGGTCTCCTCGATGGTTTCGGGCCGGTCGTAGTCGGATCGCTCGTTGCCCGAAACGCTGCTGCGGCCGGTGCAGATTACCGTCGCACCCGCCTCACCGAGCGCCGCGGCGATACCGCGCCCCGCACCGCGAGTCGCGCCGGCGACCACGACAACCCTGCCGCGCAGACCATCGCGGTCCGGTGTCCATTCCATGACCATCGAGTATCGCCGTATCGGCGCAATCGCGGTACCCACCGACGGCTCGCTGGCGCATACTCGCGAATGTGACTCCGCTACAGCGCTACATCGCCGAAGAAATCGCCACCGACCACGTCGACGGGCTGCTGTCCAGACGCGAGGCGCTGCGCCGGCTCGCACTGATCGGCGTCGGCACGGCGGCGGCGACCGCATTGTTCGCCGCCTGCGGCGACGCGAAGAGACCGGCCGCGAATGCACCCGTGACGTCCTCCGGCGCCGCGACCTCGAGTGCGCCGCCACCGGGATCGGACAAGGCGCTGCCCACCACGCCGATCACCTGGGCGGCCCCGCAGGGGGAACTCCAGGGCGCATGGGCCGCGGCGGCGAATCCCCGCGGCGGCGTGCTGGTCATCCACGAGAACAAGGGACTCAACGACTGGGTCCGCTCGGTGGCCGGTCGATTCGGGGGCATCGGCTACTCGGCACTGGCGATCGACCTGTTGTCACGGCAGGGTGGCACCGCTGCTTTTTCCGACCCCGCGCAGGCCACCGCGGCGCTGAGCAAGATCCCGCCGGCCGAGTTCGTGGCCAACCTGAAGTCCGGTGTCGGCGAACTGCAGCGACGCGTGCCGGACAAGAAGGCCGCCGCGGTCGGATTCTGCATGGGCGGCGGACAGGTCTGGCAGCTGCTGGCCTCCGGTGAACCGCGGCTGTCCGCCGCCGTCCCGTTCTACGGGCCGCTGCCGGACAACCCCGACTTCTCCGGCTCCAAGAATGTCGCGGTCCTCGGCTTCTACGGGGCGCTCGATACGCGCGTCACCTCCTCGGAGCCTGCGGCGGAGGCGGCGCTGACGCGCGCCGGGCTGATCCACGAGCTGGTCATTGAACCGAACGCCGATCACGCGTTCTTCAACGACACCGGGGAGCGCTACAACCCCGCTGCCGCGGCCGACGCGTGGCGGCGGGTACAGGACTGGTTCGGCCGTTATGTCGGCTAGCTGACCGGTATTCACGGGCAGTTCAGGCAACCGTTGAGCGGGCGTTGTTGACCGCACACGCGTGCCGGTTCTGATTCAGGGGTTATGCGGGTTGTTCAGGTCGCCAACTTCTACGGGCCCCGCTCCGGCGGCCTGCGCACCGCCGTCGACCGGCTGGGTGCCGAGTACTGCGGTGCGGGACACGAGGTCTTCCTGATCGTGCCGGGACGACGGCCCGAGTGGACCGTGCTGGAGTCGGGCGTCGTGCGAATCTCATTGCCGGCGAGATTGATTCCCTTCACCGGCGGCTACCGCGCGGTGCTGCCCCGACCGGTGACCACCCTGCTGGAACAGCTCGCGCCCGATGCCCTGGAGGTGTCCGACCGGCTCACCCTGCGCTCGCTGGGCGGCTGGGGCCGCGAGCACCACGTCGCCACCGTGATGATCTCCCACGAACGGTTGGATCGCCTTGTCGGACAATTACTTCCGAATCGGCTGGCACGCAGTATCGCCGATTTCGCCAACCGCCGCACGGTCGCCAATTACGACGCCGTGGTCTGCACGACCGCCTTCGCGCGCCAGGAGTTCGACAGGATCAACGCGCCCAATGCGGTGACGGTGCCGCTGGGTGTCGACCTGGATCTCTTCCACCCGAGTCGGCGTAGCGCGGTTACCCGGCACCGCTGGGCCCGCCCCGAGCAGACCCTGTTGGTGCACTGCGGACGGTTGTCGGTGGAGAAGCACGCCCACCGCAGCATCGACACCGTCGCCGCACTGCGCAGATCGGGGGTGGATGCCCGGTTGGTCATCGTGGGCGAGGGACCACTTCGCGCACGGCTGGACCGGCAGGCGGCCCGATTGCCCGTCGACTTCACCGGCTTCATCGGGTGCCGGGACACCGTGGCCACCATCCTGGCGTCCGCCGATGTAGCGCTGGCGCCCGGTCCGCACGAGACGTTCGGCCTTGCGGCGCTGGAAGCGCTGGCATGCGGGACACCGGCGGTGGTGTCGCGGACTTCTGCTCTGGCGGAGCTCCTGACCGCGGACAGCGGAGCGACGGCGGACAACGACCCGGGCGCCATCGCCAACGCCGTCCGGTCCGTGATCAGCCAGCCAGAGTTCCAGCGGCGCACCTGTGCGCGCCGGCGGGCCGAACATTTCACCTGGCCGCGGGCGGCGGCGGGGATGCTCAGCGCGTTGGGGCTGCCGTAGCCGCGTGCGGTCAGTCCGCGTCGTCGCGAGCGTGTTTGACCTCGGGGGGAACCCGCAGTAGTCGCAACAAAGTGTGTATCCGGGATCGATATAGCTGCGGGCGCTTTCGACGGCGATTCCTGTGAGGTTCCGGAGTCCGGCATGATGCGTGAGGTGACCCGCACGTCGACCACGCTGCGATTCGCGTTGCTTCTGACGCTTGCCAACGGATTCCTGGACTCGCACACCTACCTCGCCCGCGGCGGCGTCTTCGCCAACGTTCAGACCGGCAACGTGATCTTCTTCGCGATCAATTTCGCCGAGCGGAACTGGGCGGCGGCACTGGCGCATGTCTGGCCGATCCTTGCCTTCATGGCCGGTGTTGCGCTGTCTTCGCATGTCAAGTCCGGACGAGTCGAGCGGGTGCTGTCACACCCGCTCCGGTGGACCATGGGCATCCAGGCCGTCGTGCTGGCGATCATCGGGTTCGTTCCGTCATCGGTGCCGCACGGGTATGTCACGGTGCCCATCTCGGTCTTGGCAGGCACGCAAATCGGCCTGTTCCGCAGCATCGGTGACCTCGCGTATCTCCCGGTGGCCACCACCGGCAACCTCATGCGCCTGGTCGAGTCAGGCTATGACGGATTCGTCGAGCGGCACAGCCCCACCCG
>JAOPWF010000678.1 GCA_025965815.1 Mycobacterium sp. | reverse complement strand
CGGTAACTGCGTTTACTACTAGCACTAATTGGTCGGCAGAAGTTCGCTTTCCGTTAACCTCGGGTGTCGCGGCGCAACGGATGATCGCCGGGAACCTGCACGAAGATCAGGGTGATGCCGTCCGGATCGGTGACGTGCATCTCGTGCAGACCCCACGGTTCGCGACGCGCCTCCCGGGCGATCTGCACGCCCCTGCCTTCCAGTTCGGCCTGGGTGGCCGCCACGTCACGCACCTGTAGCCACAGGGCGCCGGGGAAAGGTCCGCCGGAGTTCGCCGGCGCGCCAGCCGGTCCAGAGTGGCCGGCCAGTTCAATCAACGACTGTCCCGCGTAAAAAATCGTGCCTGCGCCGTATTCGCGCGCGATGGCGAGTCCGATGTCGTCTCGGTAGAAGCACACTGAGCGTTGGTAGTCCGCCGGCCGGAACAGCACCCGGCTGGCAAGAATCTCCATGTCGATGTGTCTATCACGGTCGAGGGCCGGGCTGCGCCGAACGCGGAACGCGCTACACGCCGGACTCGGCCGGGGGCGGTAGCCCGCAGGGCCAGCGGGCCGAACAGCGCGACCAGCCCGGTCGTCCACGCGACCGTCCGCAGCAGCGGCGTCGGCCAGTCCGCGCATCGCCAGCAGGAACGTCGGGAAGAGCAACCGGCCCGCCTGCACCCAGCTCTGGGCGGCCACCGACGTCATCGCTGCGGCCGCTGCATCCGTACCGCGATGGCACCGAACACCGCCGGCAGCCCCAGACACCAGTCGCGGTATGGCCGGATGGTGCCGACCAGGACGGCTGCCTTGACTTCGCTGAGCCCAACCCGCGGCAGGCCTCCGCTCGCAACGGGCCGGGTGACCTGATGGCGTGCCGGGGTCACGGGCCCGGCTGGATGTTCTGCCGCTTCATGATCGCGTTGACCCACCCCGGGCCGACGGTGTCCAGCGCCTTGGCCGCCACGGCGATCCGCGGGGCGATCCGGACCGGCCTGGTGCGCGCCGCAATGACCATCCAGTCCGCCGCCTCGTCCGAGGTCAGGGCAGGCAGGCCGTCGTAGGCCCTGGTGGGCTCGATCATCGGGGTGTTCACCAGCGGGTAGTACAGCGTCGTCGAGTGCACGCCCTTGTCGGCCCATTCGGTTTCGATCACCCGGCTGACCGCCGACAGTGCGGCCTTGGACGCGTTGTAGACGGCGAACAGTGGCGACGACTCGCTGAGCACACCCCAGGTCGCGACGTTGATGATGTGGCCCTCACCGCGCTCCAGCATGCCGGGGGCGAACCCACGGATCAGCCGCAGCGGCGAGTAGTAGTTGAGGCTCATGGTCCGCTCGACGTCGTGCCAGCGTTCCAGCGATTCGGCGAGCGGCCTGCGGATGGACCGGCCCGCGTTGTTGATGAGAATGTCCAGTCCGCCATGGGATTTCTCGACCCTGGCGACCAGTTCGTCGACGGCGTCAAGGTCGGACAGATCGCATGCGATGGCTTCCGTCTTGCCGCCGTCGGCGGTGATCCCCTGGACGACGGTGTCGAGTAGCTCCTGGCGGCGGGCGACCACCAACACGGTCGCGCCGCGGCGGGCCAGCTTCCCGGCGGCGGCCGCGCCGATGCCCGACGAAGCGCCGGTGAGCAGAATCCGCTTGCCCTGCAAATCGACAACGTCTTTGTCGGGCCTAAGCGGCAGTAACCGGGGCGCGATCGGTGGCCGCATGCCGGCCAGCGCCAGACCTTCGGTCAACCGACGAAGTGGGCTCTTTCTCACGGATCATGAGTTTAGGTGGCCTATTTTCGTTGAGTTCGTCGCGGCCGCGCGCCTCCCCCTCCACGCCCAATTACCCCCAAGTCAACGATTCGCAGGCGGTCACTCGCACTTTCGCTGCAGAACGTCGACTTGGGTGCAAATAGGAGCGATGAGTTCGTCGCGGGCGCACAGTCAGTATCGGTATGACTCTTACCGCCAAGCTCGACACCCGATTCAGCGAGGCCGAGCGGCCCACCGACTGGCAGCAGGTTAGCGATGCGCTGACCGCCGCGGAGTCGTACTGGCTGACCACCGTGCGCAGCGACGGACGCCCGCACATCACGCCGCTGATAGGCGCGTGGGTGGACGACAGCTTCGTGTTCTGCACCGGACCCGAGGAGCAGAAGGCGAAGAACCTCGAACATTCCACGGCGGTCGCGGTGACCACCGGCACTAACACCTGGAAGGACGGCCTCGACGTGGTCATCGAAGGCAACGCCGAACGGGTCACCGGCCTGGCCGCCCTGACGCCGCTGGCCGACGCGATCCGCGATAAGTACCAGGGCGAGTGGGATTTCACGCCGGACGACAACGGCTTCGGTCACGAAGGCCACATCGCCCATGTGTTCCGGGTGGCGCCCGCGAAGGTGATCGCGTTCGCGAAGTCACCGCACGGGCAGACCACGTTCAAACGTCAGAAGTAGCGGGGGAACGGCGACCAATCGGGCTCGCGTTTCTCCAGGAACGCATCCCGTCCCTCCACGGCCTCATCGGTCATGTACGCCAATCGCGTTGCCTCACCGGCGAACAGCTGCTGGCCGACCAGGCCGTCGTCGGTCAGATTGAAGGCGTACTTCAGCATCCGGATGGCCTGCGGCGACTTGCCGTTGATCACCGCTGCCCACCCCAGGCCGACGCCTTCCAGATCGGCGTGGTCCACGACCTCGTTGACCGCGCCCATCGCATGCATCTGCTCAGCGGTATAGGGCCTGCCGAGGAAGAAGATCTCGCGGGCGAACTTCTGACCGACCTGCTTGGCCAGATAGGCGCTGCCGTAACCGCCGTCGAAGCTGCCGACATCCGCGTCGGTCTGCTTGAAGCGGGCGTGCTGCCGGCTGGCCACGGTCAGGTCACACACCACATGCAGGCTGTGGCCGCCGCCGGCCGCCCAACCGTTGACCAGGCAGATGACCACCTTCGGCATGAACCGGATGAGCCGCTGCACCTCAAGGATGTGCAGCCGCCCGGCGCGGGCCACATCGACGGTGTCGGCGGTCTCGCCCTCGGCGTACTGGTAGCCGGAGCGGCCGCGGATGCGCTGGTCGCCGCCGGAGCAGAACGCCCAGCCGCCGTCCTTGGGGCTGGGGCCGTTGCCGGTCAGCAGCACCACGCCGACATCCGGTGACATCCGGGCGTGGTCCAGAACGCGGTACAGCTCGTCGACGGTGTGCGGCCGGAACGCATTGCGCACCTCCGGCCGGTCGAACGCCACCCGCACGGTGGGCTGCGGCTTCCCGTCGAAGACATGGCGGTGGTAGGTGATGTCGGTCAGGTCGGCGAATCCGTCGACAGGCCGCCACAGAGACGGTTCAAAAGGATTGTCGTCGCTCACAGGTCGACTGTATGCGTAGACCCGCGAACGCTGAGCCGGCATCGCGGGAAGCGACGCTTCGTCCGGTTATGACCAAGCAAATGGAAAAGATGCGGCACCGACAACAACCCGTCCTGGGCTCAAGACCTGGTTCATCGGTTTCAGCCACCAGGGCGGGTTGATGCGTTCGCTGTCGGACATATCGGCGACGCTACCGCTGAAATTTCAGACGACGAGGCCGTACTCACTCAGCGCCGCGCGTAGACCCCACGGACGCTCGTCCGTCGGCAACGGGTCGACCAGCGCGAATCGGCAGCCGATCGTCCGGGCGCCGCCGTCGGCCTCTTCGCTGTCACCGACCATCAACGCCTCGTCCGCGGCGACACCGAGTCTCGACACGGCTGTCTCGAAGATCGGCGGATTCGGCTTGACCGCGCCGACTTCGAACGACAGCACAAACTCGTCCACGTAGCGTGCCACTCCCATCGCCTCGAACGCCGGCCGGATGTCGAAGGAGATGTTCGACACGACAGCGGTCCGAAAACCCTGCTCGGACAGGCCTTTCAGCACCGCTGCGGTGTCCGGATATGGAGTCCAGCAGGACGGGTCGATCACCCGGCCGTACAGCGATTCCGCGTGGTGATGCGCCAGGCCGGACTCGCGCAGCACGTGCAGATAGGCCTCCCGATGCAGATGTGGGGTGAGGTCCCGGTTGGCCCACGCGTGGTACTCCTGCGGCGTCATCTCGACCGAGCGGCCGGTGGGCGCGGTCAGCCGGCGCATCAACTCCGCCTGCACATGACCGTCGACCGCGCGGTCGTCAACGTGCATGTCGGCAAACCAACTCTCGTCCTCCTCGAGGCGAAAGAGCGTGCCGGAATAGTCGAACATCACCGCTCGGATGGCATGTTGATCGGAGCCCATCCGTCCATCGTTGCATCAGCCCGGCCGCAGAACCTTGCCCCGGACGGCGGGCCACGTGTGGAATCGGCGAGAAACGGCTACCTATCAGGAATGACTGCTGCCGTTCTGCCCATCGCTCAAGCGGTGGTGGTGATTCCCGCCCACAACGAAGCAGCTCTGCTGCCGCGTTGCCTGCGGGCGACGTTGACCGCCGCGACGTGCCTTCCGGTTCCGGTGTTGACCGTGGTCGTGCTGGACTCGTGTGACGACGGTAGCGCCGCTCTGGCCGGTCAGTACGGCGCCGACGTCCATTTCGTGCGCATCGACGCCCGCAGCGTCGGTGCTGCCCGTGCCGCCGGCTTCGACTACGCGCGGTCGGTGTGCGACAGCGACGACGCCCGCACCTGGTACGCCACCACCGACGCCGATTCCCAGGTCGACCCGGACTGGTTGCTGCGCCAGACGGCGGCCGACGCCGACATGGTCCTCGGTGTCGTGCGGGTCCCGGAGTGGGAGCACTATCCGGATGCGGTCGCCCAGCACTACCTGCGCAGCTACCAATCCGACGGACCCGGCCACGATCACATTCACGGCGCCAATCTGGGCTGCCGCGCCGACGCGTATTGGCGGGTGGGCGGTTTCGCCACCCTGGAAAGCGGTGAGGACGTCGACCTGGTCGAGCGATTCGACGACGCCGGGTACCGCATCCACTGGGACGAGCGCCTTTCGGTGGCGACGTCGGACCGCCAAACCAGCCGTGCCCCAGGTGGATTCGCCGCGCATCTGCGGTCCGTCTCGCGCCGCGTGTTACCCAAGGCCGCGGGTGAACCGGCATGACGGCCGGTCTGGTGGGGCACTGGCTGGGATCCGGCGAGCTTGACCTGCCGCTGCCCGGCTCCGGCGGCACCGCCCGGCGGTGGAGCCGGTTGGCGCAGTTGACGCAGGCCGACGTGGTCGCCGGGCGACTGGCCGAAGCCCACGCCGACGCCGTCGCGATCCTCGCCGAGTTGGGTGGCCCTGCCCCGCAATACGGGCAGCTGTGGGCAGTGTGGGCGGCGGAGTCGTCGGACGCGGTGCTGCGTGCCCGCACTGACGGCGACGCCATCTCGCTGGAGGGGACCAAGGTGTGGTGCTCCGGCGCGGGGCTGTGCAGTCACGCGTTGGTGACCGCCCGACTCGACAGCGGTGAGCGGGCGTTGTTCGCCGTCGAGTTGGCCCAGCCGTCAGTCCGGCCGCTACCCAGCACCTGGCGAAACCCCGGCATGCAGGACTCGGACACCCGGTCGGTCCAGTTCAGCGATGCCACGGCGACGACCGTCGAACGTCCGGGTGACTACCTCGACCGGCCCGGCTTCTGGCACGGCGCGATCGGGGTCGCAGCCTGCTGGCTGGGCGGCGCCCGTGCGGTCGCCGCGCCGCTGTACCGGGCCGCCGCCAGCGCCAAGGCCGACGAGCATGCGCTGGCCCACCTCGGCGCGGTGGACGCCGCGATCACCGCCGCCGAAGCGCTGCTCATGTCGGCGGCATGTCAGGTGGACGCCGATCCACATGACCGAAAAGGCAACGCCGAGTTGATCGCCCGACGGACCCGCGCCGTCGTCGAGAACGCTGTCGAGGAAGCCATCACCCGCACCGGCCGGGCGCTCGGACCCGGCCCACTGTGCCTGGACGCCCAGCACGCCCGTCGCGTCGCGGACCTGACCATCTATGTGCGGCAGAGCCATGCCGAACGCGACCTCGCCGCGCTGGGCCGATTGGCGGGCGGAGCCGAGTGAACACCGCCGGGTCCAGTAACGCCGCACGATTCGCCGCGCGGAGTCTGTCTGGCGGCGGCACCCCCACACCGTCCTGGATCGGCTGGGGCCGCCGTTTCCCGGAAGTCGACACGACCACCTGCCCGGCGCTGATCGTGGTGGCGCCGCACCCCGACGACGAGACGCTCGGCTTCGGCGCTACCGCGGCGCTGCTGGCCGCGCACGGCGTCGATGTGCGGGTGGTGTCGGTGAGCGACGGCGGCGCGGCCTATCCGGATCTGTCGCCATTCGACCGCAACAAACTGGAGCGCACCCGGCGCGCCGAGCTTCGCCGCGCGACCAGTGCGCTCGGCGTCGGCGAACCGATCTGTCTCGGGTTGCCCGACGGTGCGCTCAGTGAATACCAGGAGCGCATCGCCGACATGCTGACCGGGATACTCGACGGACGACCGCCCGGGACATGGTGCGCCGCCACCTGGAGCGGTGACGGGCACACCGACCACGAAGCCGTCGGCCGCGCCGCGGCGGTCGCCGCGCAGCGGACCGGGGCGGTGCTGCTCGAGTATCCGGTCTGGATGTGGCACTGGGCATTTCCCGAAGACTCCGCGGTGCCGTGGCAGCGGGCACACTCGGTGCAGCTGGACCGTGCTGCGGTGGGTCGCAAACAGCTTGCCGCACAGTCCTTTTGCAGCCAGTTCGATCCGTCGGGCCCGGGGGGCGTACCGGTGCTGCCGCCGTTCGTGCTTCGGCGCCTGCTGGCGGTGGGGGAGGTGGTGTTCCTCTGAACGCGCGACTGCCCGACACGTACTTCGAGCAGATGTACGCGTCGGCGGCGGATCCGTGGAATCTGGAATCCCGGTGGTACGAGCAGCG
>JAOPWF010000661.1 GCA_025965815.1 Mycobacterium sp. | reverse complement strand
TGCTGCTCTGGATCATCGTGTTCATCACCGCGCGCTACCTGGTGAGCGTGCTCGGCAAGGCGCAGCGTCGAGCTGCCGGAGCGGAGTCATAGGCCATGGCATTCACATTGCGCAGAAGCGAACTCCTCCCGGGACAGAGGCGGATGGGCATCGGGCCCGTCGCCGCCGATATCGGGCTGATCGGCTGGTTCATCTTCTCCCTGTTCCCGATCGTGTGGATGGTGATCCTGGCGCTCAAGAACGCCGAAGAGCAGACCACCACGTACTTCAAGTTCAGTCCCACGTGGTCGAACTTCGCAACGGTGGTGTCCGACAAGGGCACTCAGATGACCAGCGTCGACTTCAAGACCTCATTGCTGACGAGTTTGATCAACTGTGGCGGCGCGGTGATCGTCTCGTTGCTGATCGGCATTCCCGCCGCCTACGCCGCGGGCCGCTGGAAGTACAAGGGCAGCAACGACTTGATGTTCCAGATGTTGTCGTTCCGGTTCGCGCCGGAGCTGATGGTCATCGTGCCGCTGTTCGTGATCTACAACCAGATCGGCCTCTTCGACACCAACGTCGGGATGATCTGGGTGCTGCAGCTGGTCACCATGCCGCTGATCGTCTGGATCCTGCGGTCCTACTTCCAGGACCTGCCGGCCGAGCTCGAGCAGGCCGCGCTGCTCGACGGGTACACCCGCAGGAGGGCATTCGTGATGGTGGCGCTGCCGATCGTGCGGCCCGGTATCGCCGCGGCTGCCCTGCTGGCCTTCATCTTCGCGTGGAACAACTACGTCTTCCCACTGATCCTGGCCGACAGCAATGCCGGCACGGTGACCGTCGCGATCACCAAGTTCCTCGGCGGCGGCGGGCAAGCGTATTACAACCTCACCGCCGCGGCGGCGATCATAGCCGCCCTGCCACCGTTGATACTGGCGCTAACCATTCAGCGGTATCTGGTGCGGGGCCTGTCATTTGGGGCGGTGAAAGCCTGATGGCCACGGTATCTGTTGCGAATCTGCGCAAGACGTTCGGCAAGACCACCGCCGTTGACGACCTCTCGGTCGACATCGCCGACGGCGAGTTCTTCGTCATCCTCGGGCCCAGCGGTGCGGGCAAGACCACGACGCTGAAGTCGATATCCGGGTTGGTCGACATCGACGCCGGCTCGGTCAACATCGGCGGAGTCGACGTCACCCGGGTGGAGCCCTACCACCGCAACGTGGCCATGGCGTTCGAGAGCTACGCGTTGTATCCGCAGAAGACGGTCAGCGAGAACCTCGCCTCTCCCCTGAAGTCAGGTCGCACCGGCAAGTACTCCGATCAGCAACGCGCCGAACGCATCGACCAGGTGACCACCACCCTTGGTATCAACCACTTGCTCAAGCGGTTTCCCCGCGAGCTGTCCAACGGTCAGCGGCAGCGGGTGGCGCTCGGCAGGGTGCTGGTCCGACCGGCCGACATCTATCTGCTTGACGAGCCGCTCAGCCACCTCGACGCGAAATTGCGGGCGGCCATGCGGGCCGAACTCAAGCAACTCGGTGCGATGTCGAACACCACAACCATCTATGTCACGCACGACTACCAGGAGGCCCTGGCCCTCGGGGACCGCATTGGCGTGATGCGAGAAGGCCAGTTGGTGCAGATCGGAACGCCGGAGGAGATCTGGCGTCGGCCTGCGGACACCTTCGTGGCTCGTGCCCTCGGCCAGCCGGAGATCAACATTGTCGACGGCGTCGTCGACGACGGTCGGATCCAACTCGGCGACGGCGCTTTGGACGTCCGGGTCCCGGCCGACGCGCGCTGCAATCGTGGCGATCGGGTGCGAGTGGGCCTGCGCCCCTGCGATATACACGTGGTAAGTGATCCGGGGGCGGGGGGCTTCACCGGCCGGGTCACCTTGGCCGAACGACTTGGCCGCAATATCGAGCTGACCGTCGACGTGGGTGGTGCGCAGCTGATCGTGCTGGCGTCGGGCCGTGAGGGCGTCGACGAGGGCGCGGAGGTCACCATGACCATCGCCGATTCCGACGTCCACGTTTTCGCCGCGGGCGACGGCGATACGCCACGCCTGTCGGAGGTCGACCGCGATTCCACATTGGAGGCAGCACAGTGAGTCTGATGACAGGTCCGTCGCGTACCGGTGCCGCCGAGGATTCCTCAGGGACCGCCAAGAGCCTGACCCTGACCGATCTCGTCAAAACCTATGCCTCGCGGGGCCGGGAGAGTGTCACGGCCGTGAAGGGCATCAATCTGGCCATCGAGCCGGGTGAACTGGTGGCGCTGTTGGGGCCGTCGGGCTGCGGCAAGACGACGACACTGCGCATGATCGCCGGACTGGAAACTGTGACAGGCGGTTCCATCCGTATCGGCGATCGCGAGGTCTCGCAGTTGCCGGCCTCCAAACGCGGCATCGGCGTCGGCTTCGAGAGCTATGCACTGTATCCGCCGCTGTCGGTTCGGGAGAACCTGCTGTACGGCCTGAAGGCGCGCAAGGTCAAGGGCGCCGACCAGATGGTCGCATCCATTAGCAGCCGTCTCGAGATGGATGACATGCTCAACCTGCGTCCGGCCGGATTGTCCAGCGGTCAGAAACAGCGGGTCGCGCTGGCCCGCGCCTTGGTGCGGAATCCACCGGTGCTGCTCCTCGACGAGCCACTGAGCCATCTCGACGCATCCGCCCGCCAGCGGGTGCGGCGCGAGCTGAAGGTGCTGCAGCGCGAATTCGGTTACACCACGATCGTCGTCACCCACGACCAGGTCGAGGCGTTGTCGCTGGCCGACCGGCTCGCGGTGATGGACGCCGGCATAGTCCAGCAGTTCGGGACGCCGGACCAGGTGTTCGACGACCCAGCGAACCTCTTCGTGGCGCAGTTCGTCGGCGAACCCCAGATCAACGTGCTGCGCGGGGTCGCCAGGGTCCAGGACGGCCGGGTCCGAGTCGAAATCGGTTCCGACGCCGGCTATCTGGATACCACCGTGACGGACGTGGCCGACGGAACCCGGGTCAGCGTCGGCATCCGCCCGCAGGACTCCGCGATGACCGCCGAAGACGGTCACGGCATTAGTACCACCGTTGCTTACTTCGAACATCTGCTCGAATACGGCCTGGCGACCAGCACGGTTGCCGGAATGGAGGAGGGTATCGTCGTCCAGACACCGGCGCAGGACAGCTACGAACCGGAGCAACGGGTGACCGTGACCGCGCCGCCTGAGCGCGTGTACCTGTTCGACGCCGACAGCGGAGAGCGACTGCGATGACGAAACTGTTCAACGATCCCGCCCGGTTCACCGAGGACATGCTCGCCGGGTTCCTCGACGCCAACTCCTCATACGTCGCAGGCGTACCCGGCGGCGTGGTGCGCGATCGCCAGACCGCGCCCGGGAAGGTCGCGGTGGTGGTCGGCGGTGGGTCGGGTCACTACCCGGCATTCTGCGGAGTCGTCGGCCCAGGATTCGCGGACGGTGCGGTGGTCGGGAACATCTTCACGTCGCCGTCCGCTGAGGAGGCGGCGTCGGTGGCACGCGCTGCGCACCGCGACGCGGGCGTCCTGTTGACGACGGGGAACTACGCCGGCGACGTGATGAACTTCGGTCTGGCGGTCACCCAACTGCGCAGTGAGGGCATCGATGCGCACTACTTCGCCATCACCGACGACATCGCCAGCGCGCCGGCCGGGGAAGAAGCGAAACGACGAGGTATTGCAGGCGATTTCACCGTCTTCAAATGCGTGAGTGCCGCCGCCGAGGATGGGCTCGATCTAGCGGGAGTGATCCGGGTCGCCGAGGCCGCGAACGCGGCGACCCGCACCCTCGGCGTCGCGTTCGATGGCTGTACGTTGCCCGGTGCCGACCACCCGCTGTTCACCGTGCCCGAAGGTCAGATGGGGGTGGGGCTGGGCATCCACGGCGAACCCGGTGTCGCCGATGAGCCGATGCCGTCTGCCGCTGACCTCGCCGCGACCCTCGTCGAAGGGGTGTTGGGTGACCGGCCGGACGGGGATTCGCAACGAATTGCCGTGATACTGAACGGACTCGGTCGCACCAAGTACGAGGAGTTGTTCGTCGTCTGGGCCACCGCGTCCCAACTGCTTCGTGACCGTGGCTACGTCGTGGTGGAGCCCGAGGTCGGCGAACTCGTCACCAGCCTCGACATGGCCGGGTGTTCGTTGACCATCATGTGGCTCGACGACGAGTTGGAGAAGTACTGGACGGCCCCTGCCGACACCCCGGCGTACCGCAAGGGAACGTTGTCGGGCGCGCAGCAAGCAGGCGACGTGCGCACCGACGCCGCGGCCGATGCCGCCACGGAGGCGCCCGCGCTCGCCGAACTGTCAGATGACGATGGCCGTGCCGGAGGACAGGTGGTCGCTCGTGCACTGGATGCCATGGCGGGCATCCTCGCCGACGCCGAGGACGAACTCGGTCGCATCGATGCGATCGCCGGCGACGGCGACCACGGGCGCGGCATGGTCAAGGGTTCCTCCGCGGCCAGCGAGGCCGCGGCCAGGGCCGTTGCCGACGGAGCGGGGCAGGGCTCGGTACTCACTGCGGCGGGCAAGGAATGGGCAACGAAAGCCGGCGGCACATCGGGCGTGCTCTGGGGTGCCCTGCTCAGCGCCCTCGGTTCCCGACTGGGTGACACCGGCAGACCCGACGCGGCGACGGTGGCGGCGGGAATGCGGGACGGATATGAGGCGCTAGTTCAACTTGGGGGCGCATCACCCGGCGACAAGACGATGCTCGATGCGCTGCTGCCGTTCGTCGAGGAGCTCGAACGCCGGGTCGACGATGGCGAAGGGTGGCAGGACGCGTGGCGGGCCGCGGCGGACACCGCCACCGAGGCCGCACGCGCCACCGCCGAACTCCGTCCGAAGGTAGGCCGTGCCCGCCCGCTCGCCGAGCGCAGCATCGGTACCCCGGACGCCGGCGCGACATCGCTGGCGATGTGCGCGCACACGGTTGCCGACTGCTTCACTCTCACCGCTAAAGGAGACAGCTGATGGCACTACGGGTAGTCGTCGGTTCCGACGACGCCGGATATGAGTACAAGGAAGCGTTGAAGGGGGACCTGCTCGCCGACGCCCGCGTCGAGGAGGTCACCGATGTCGGCGTCGGGTCGGACGACAACACCGCATATCCCCATGTCGCGGTGGCGGCGGCGCGCCTGATCGCGGAGGGCAAGGCGGACCGGGCCCTGCTGGTCTGCGGGACCGGGCTCGGTGTGGCGATCAGCGCCAACAAGGTGCCCGGCATCCGGGCCGTGACCGCTCACGACAGCTTCTCGGTGGAGCGGTCGGTGCTGTCCAACAACGCTCAGGTCCTGTGCTTCGGGCAGCGTGTGGTCGGCCTGGAACTGGCCCGGCGCCTCGCGCGTGAGTGGCTGGGCTATGAGTTCGATCCGGAAAGCTCCTCAGCGAGCAAGGTCGAGGCGATCGAGGGTTACGAGGCCGCTCCTCGCTAGCCCCACTCGTGGTTCATCGCGCGGGAATCGCATTTCGCTTCGGCCGAGTCCGTACGCCGCGTCGGAGTGGGCGACGTCGCGATCAGGAGCAGGGCCAGGCCCGCGGTGACGGCTCCGGCGACAAAGACCGCGACGAACATGCTTTCCTTCGGCACGCCGGTGTGACCAACGGCGAGCAACACCGCAACGAGTGCAGCCGCAATCGAGCTTCCTACCGTGCGCGCGATGGCGTTGATGCTGGTGGCGACGCCGGTTTCGCCGGCATCGACCTCGCTGACGACCAAGGCCGGCAATGCGCCATAACCCAGGCTGATGTAGGCATTCATCAGCACGCCGGCGACGATCACCTGCCACGGCGCCGAATGCGCGATCGCTATGAATGTAAATCCCGCGATGCCGGCGAGGGCGCCGAGCGTGAGGACCCGCCTGGCCCCGTATCGGTCGATGAACCGGCCGCTCGCCGTGGCGGTGACGAAACCTGCGATCGCCCCGGGCAGCAGGAACACCACGCTCGCGCGGAGAACATCTGCGCCGAAACCGTATCCGGCGACATCGCGGGGAATCTGGACGAACTGCGTCAGACCGAGGAACGCGAAGTAGAGGCCCATCCCGACGAACACGGTGGCCAGGTTGGTCAGCAGCATCGCGGGCCGTGTCAACATCCGCGCGGAGACCAGGGGTTGCTTGCGGCGACTCTCCCACAGCCACCAACCCACCAGCACCAGAATGCCCAGCACGGCGCAGCTGAACGTCCGCAGTGAGAGCCACCCCCAGGAATTGCCCTGGGTGATGGCGAGCAGCATCGCCGACAGACCCGCAGCAAGGCCCGCCGCTCCGAGCCAGTCGATCGACCCGGTGGCTCCGTGACCACGCGCCGGCACACACAACACGACGACGACGATCACCAGAATGGAGAAGCCGGTGGTCAGCCAGAAGACACGGTGGTAACCCGCCGCGCCGTGCATCAACAGGCCGGTGACGACCA
>JAOPWF010000645.1 GCA_025965815.1 Mycobacterium sp. | reverse complement strand
CATGTGCATGTCAGGGCCCCTGATCAAAGTGGTAGGGAACGATCAACGGGTTCCGCGCGGTGTACGGGCTTGGCAGTTGGCCGATGGTGCGGCCCCACTGCAGCTCTAGCTCGGTCAGCTCGCCCTCAAAGCGGGTGCCGGTGAAGAACGACGAGTCGAGCCGGCTCAGCGTGAGGTCGATGACGGCGGTCAGGTTGGCGTAGTCACCGCGGATCCATTTGGTGAGTGTCGGTTTGGGGAACGGGAAGGTGAGGAAGAAGTCCAGCGACCGGGTCAGCGCCGGCCCCGCATCGGCCAGCGATTGCAGCACCGGCCCGAGATTCTGCAGGTTCTTGACCAGGTTGTCTTTGGACTGGTTCACCGAGTCGGCCGCCAACGCGCTGAACTTTCCCAGCTGGTCGAGGGCGTCGGCGAGATTGTTCCGCTGGTCCTTCAACACCGAAAGAGCGTCCGGGATGGCCTTCAGTGCCTTGTCCACCACCGGCTTCTGGTCGGCGATCTGACCGACCAGATTATTTAGGCTGTCCGTCGCGGCGATGATGTCACCGGTCTGGTCGTTGAGATAGCTCACGAACCGGTCCAGCTGCGTGATGAGGCTTCTCAGGTCGTTCTCGCGGCCGGCGAACGCGGTGCTCAGCGCCTGGGTGATGTCCTGGAGCTGTCCGATCCCGCCGCCGTTGAGCACCAGCGACACCGCCGCCAGCGCCTGCTCCGTGCTGGGGTAGAACGCCCCAGAAGACAGCGGAATCATCGCGCCGTCCTTCAGCTTGCCCACCGGGGGAACGTCGGTCGGCGGCTTCAGCTCGACGTGCAGTGAACCCAGCAGGCTGGTCTGGCCGACCGCAGCGGTGGTGTTGGCGGGCAGGTCGACGTCACCGTTGATCGACATCGTCAGCAGCGCGTGCCAGCCTTGCCGCTCGATCTTCGTCACGTTGCCGACTGTCACGTCACCGACGCGAACCCGGGAGTTCCGCTCGATGTTGTCAACGTCGGGGAACTGCGCCTGGATCGTGTACGAGCCCGGACCGCCGCCCTCGGTGCCCGGCAGTTGTAGCGAGTTGGCGCCACGCCAATCGCCGCAGCCCGTCAACACCACGAGGGTCAGTGCGGCGAGCACGCTCGCGACAGCGCCACGGAGGCGCTTTCGCGTCATGATCCAGCTCCCTGCGGCACCATCAGTCCGGGCAACCCGGCCGCCGGATTGGTCTGGACCTGGGCGGGCGACGGATCCTGTATCGGCGGTGCGGCCGGCGGGCCGACGTCCGGCGGCCTACTCGGTACGTACGGTGCGTCCGGTGGCGGGTTTCCGGCCGGCTCACCGAACTCGGTGAAGGGCGCACCCGCCGGGGGCAGCGGCCCGCCGGGTGCGGGTGCCGCCCCATTGGCCGGCGCCTGCGGCGGGATGTAGTCCGGACGCATCCAGTCCTCGCTGTAGGTGATCTCGTTCGGCCGGGCCTGGGCGCCGACGAACAGGTTCTGTCCCAGCGGCGGGAAGTTGTATTGCCGGTCCTTGATGATCGGCGCCAGATACTGCACGCACAGCTTCGCCGACTGCTCGGCGCCCAGTCGCGAAGCGGCCTGTACCGCCGCACACAGGAACGTGATGGGGTTGGCGAAGTTGTTGATCGCCAGCGCACCGGTCAGGGTGCCCTGCGCGGGCTGATAGATGTTCAGAAAGTTCTGGAATGCGTTCGGGGCGATGTGCAGCGTCTGCTTGAGGTCGTCGAGGCTCTGATATAGCGCCGTCGTCACCGAACCCAGCTTGTCGACCGTCGTGCCGAGCGTTTCCCTGTTGTTGGCCACGAAACTCTGCACGTCGCCGACGACGTCGTAGATGCTCGTGACGGCGTTGCCGACCTCATTGGGACCGTTGGACAGCAGCCCGGTCACCGAGGCCAGGTTCTGGTTCAGTTGCCGCAGCAGGTCCTGGCTGCTCTGTAGCGCGGCAACCAGGATCGACAAGCTCTTGACGGTGGTGAACAGGTCTTTGCTGTTGTCCCCGAGGGCGGAGAAGGCCTGCGACAGCTTGATGACCGTGTCCCTGATGTTGGCGCCCTCGCCGCGCAGGTTGTCCGCGGCGGTGTTCACGAACGCCCCCAGCGTGCTGACACCGCCGGATTGGGTCGGCTGCAGCGTCTGCGCGAGCTTCTCGAGTTGCACACGGAAGTCGTCGAACTCCACGGGAACGGCGGTCCGGTCCTGCGGGATCACCGCGCCCTTTCGCATCTCCGGGCCGCCGGTGTAGGCCGGCGTCAGCTGAATCGCGCGCGACGTCACCAGGTTGGGCGACAGGATCACCGCCTTGGCGTCCGCGGGCACCTGGTACTTGTCGTCGAAGTAGAAGGTCACCTTGGCGCGCTGAGGTTGCGGCTCGATCGTGTCGACCTTGCCCACCGGCACGCCGAGAATCCACACCTCATCGCCCGGGAACAGGCCGTTGGTGTTGGCGAAGTACGCGGTGATATGAGTCCGGTTGATGTTGCCTGCCGACCGGTTCACCACGAGGATCCCGGCGATCAGGATGACCACCAGAGCAGCGGCCAGCACAATTTTCCCGTAACGCGAGTCTTTCATCACTGTCCTCCCCCGTCCGGCGGGACGGGCGCAGCGGGCGCGGGCAACTGCCCGGTCGTCGGCGGTATCTGACCGGGTGCGGGCAGCTCAAGCGGTCCCGGTTGCGTCGGCACGTTCTGCTGGTTCGGCGGCGAGGCCGCCGGCGGTCCCGGCGGCGGTCCACCGGGCGGCGGCGCGGGCAGCGGTTCGCGGTACGGATAGCGAGGATCGCCGGGCTTACCCGTGATGGCATCGGGCAGGTTCAGGTTCGGTTCGCCGCCCTGGCCGGTTCGTGGGTACGGGATGGGCAGCGCCGGAGTTCCCGGCTGACCGACCTGTGGGTCGGTGCGTTGCGACGGCAACAGCACGTTGGGATCGAGCCCCAGGTCGGAGAACGCCACGTCGACGAACGGCTGCACGAACTGCCCGGGAAACAGGTTGGCCACATCGGCCTTGAAGAACGGCCCCGAACCGACCGACTCACCCAGACCCAGCGCGTACTTGTTGAGCCCCTTGATCGCCTTCTGCACCCGTTCTTTGCGGTTGTCGACGATGGCCAGCACCCCGTTGAGCTTGTCCAGCGCCGGCTTCAGAGTGTCGCGATTCTCTGCGATGAACCCCTTGATCTGCTGCGTAACGGCCGAGATGTTTGACGAAATCTGGTCCAGCGCAATGCTTTGGCTCTGCAGCTGAACCAGGAGTGCGTTCGTGTCAGCGATCAGGCTGACCACCTGATCGCTGCGTTCGCGCAGTACGGAGGTGGCCTTGTTCGCGTTGGCCAACAGGTTGCGCAGCTCGGCATCTCGCTTGTTCAGCGTCTCGGAAAACCGTGCGACACCCGCCACCGCGATCTTCAGGTCGGGCGGCGTGTCGGCGAACGTCTCGGACAACACCGCAAGCGACTGGGACAACTGGTCGGTGTTCAGTCCGCTGATCGTTTCCGTCAGCTCGCCGAGCGCATCGGGCAGCTGGTAGGCCGGCCTGGTCCGGTCGGTCGGAATCGCATCGGACTGCTGGCCATCACCGCGCGGCGTGACCTCGAGAGTCTTTGCGCCCAGGAGGCTCTTCGTCTTGACCGCCGCCTCGGTGCGTTCACCGCGCCGGATGTTCTTGGCGACATTGAACTTAACCAGCACCCGCGG
>JAOPWF010000636.1 GCA_025965815.1 Mycobacterium sp. | reverse complement strand
CACCAGGGAGCGCGCCCGGCCGCGGCGCGCGAGCTCGATTCCGATCCACCCGCCGAGGGAATTCCCGGCGATGTGCACTTTCTGCAGGCCCAACCGGTCGAGCTCATACTCGATGCCGTCAGCCATTGCCTGCACCGACGGCGCAACATGCGAACCCAGTGGCGGCCCACCGCCGTGGCCCGGCAGCGTCGGCACGATGACGTCATGGTGCGGCTCGAGATACGGCAGGACCGGCGACCAGGCCCGCCAGATGGCGCCGACGCCGTGGAGCAGCAGTAGCGGCGTTCCGGTTCCGGCGCGATGGATCCGGGTCAGCTCCAGCGCCGGGATTACGGCACGCGGCCTGCCGGCGATTCGCCTACGAGCGAGTGGAACCGCCGCGGCCAAGGCGCCGCCGGCCAGGAGCGCCGCGGCCGCCTCGGCGGCGCGTCGGCGGCGGTTGTTCGTCATGGATGTCGTCCGACGTCCGGTCAGGGTGTCAGGACGACCTTGAGGACATCGCCGCGGTGCTGGGCGGCCACCGCCTCGTTGATCTGGGCCAGCGGCATCGTGGTGATCAGTTTGTCGAACGGGAACTTGCCCCGGTTATGCAGATCGAGCAGGTAGGGGATGAACGTCTGCGGGTCGGCGTCGCCTTCGACGATGCCCCGGATGGTCAGGCCCAGCAGGGGCGGCTGGAACAGCCCGACCGAAAAGACGGCCTGCGGATCGGCAGGCACGCCGATCAACCCGAGCATGCCCCGCACCCCAAGGGAGGCAAGCAGCTGCTCCACGACGGGAGTCACCGCGGTGGTGTCGAGCGCGTAATCGGCGCCCGCGGGAGAGATCTCCCGGATCTGTTCGGCCAGCGGGCCGGCCTGCGGGTCGATGGCGTGGGTGGCGCCGAGCTCGGTGGCCAGCACCCGCCTGCTCTGGTGTAGGTCGACCGCGATGATCGACGCGGCCTTCCGCACGACGGCGGCCATTACCGCGGACAGCCCCACCGCACCCGCGCCGGCGACGACCACGGTCGACCCGGGTTGGACGTCGAGCGAGTTGAACACCGCGCCGGCCCCGGTCTGGACGCCGCACCCAAGCGGCCCCACCAGCTCGACCGGGGCGCCCGGCGGTAGCTTGATCACGTTGCGTTCGTGAGCCAACGCGTGCGTCGCCAACGACGACTGGCCGAAGAAGTTGCTCCCCAATTTGGTTCCGGCAGAGGCTAACCCGGAGGATCCGTCGGAGCGCACCCCGCCGAAGTTGTATTCGAGGAAGCTGTGGCAGTACGCCGGTTCGCCCTTCGCGCAATGGGGGCAGGCGCCGCAACTGTTGAAGCTGATCGCCACGTGATCACCGACGGCGAGCGTCGTCACGTCGGCACCGACCTCTACCACGGTTCCGCTGCCCTCATGGCCCAGGACCCCGGGCAACGGGAACGGCAGGTGCCCATGCTGAACAGCGATGTCGGTGTGGCAGATGCCGGCTCCGGCGATCTGTACCAGCACTTCGTCGGGTGCCGGGTCTTGAATGTCGACCTCGGTGAGGGTGAACGGCGCGCCCACTTCCTGCACCACCGCGGCTGAGATTTGCATCCGTTGCCTCTTTCTATTCTGTGGAGTTTGGCCCGCGGCGCTTCTCGGGCGGACCCGACAATTCGGTGTCGGGGTCGCCAGCGCTGACCCCTGTGCTGAGAGTGTGGCCGACCGACCGCACCGCCGCGTCACCACATCGGGCGGTTCTCCACCCCGCAGCAGAGGTATTTCGTCCCGAACACTCTTGGCTGCGCCGGATCGACTCTTCATAGTGGGATGGCCAGAACTCAAGGTGACTGCTGCAAGCCACCCGCCCCGGCACCGTGTGGCGCGCCTCCGCCCAACCCAGGCATGCGGCTCGCGGTGTCGGGTCCGGGCGTGCGGCCACGGACACCGCGCGTCATGAGGCCCACCGAAGAGGGAGACGAAATGGAAATCGCGGTGGACCGCCCTAGGGCCGGACCAGTGGACGTGTTTTGCGCGGAGGCGGGGTTTTAGATGACCGGTACGGCACCATCACCGCCGATCTCCGTCGAGGAGCTCATCGAGCGCATCAAGGCGGGGCCCAGCGGTCCGAAGGTCGCCGGGTTCTTCGACTTCGACGGAACCATGATCCAGGGATACTCGGCCAACGCGCTCATCGCGCACCGCGCCCGCAACTTTGAACTGGGGCCGGACGAGTTTGTGCGCACAATGCGCGCGGCGCTTGGCGGCCCCCTCGACGAGCCCGCGTTCAAAGACCTGATGCTGCAGGGAATCCGGGGCTGGGTGGGCCGTACCGACGACGAGCTAATGGAACTCGGGGAACAACTGTTCGTCCAGGAAATCGCCGGGGCGCTCTTCCACGGGACATGGCGGCTGGTGCGCGCTCACCAAAACCGGGGCCACACCGTTGTCATCGCGACATCTGCGACACGGATGCAGGTAGAGCCCATGGCCCGGGAGCTGGGTATCGACCATGTCTTGTGTACCGAGCTTGAGACCGAGCATGGCGTCCTCACCGGTGGAATAGCAGGGCGCCCGCCGTGGGGCGACGGCAAGGCCGCAGCGGTCCGTGAATTCGCCAAACGCGAACGAATCCCGCTGAAGAACTGCCACGCGTACGCCAATGGCGACGAGGATGTGCCGTTCCTGGACGCGGTCGGCTTTCCGCACCCGATCAACCCGGCGTCGGACCTGGCCCGCCACGCTGGTGAGCGCGGATGGCCGGTCGTGCGGTTCCGGGGCAAGCGAAGCCAATTCCACCCGATGGCGCTGGTCCGGACGACGGCCTTGTTCGGCGGCTTCGCCACGGCGGTGGGCGCGGGCACGGCCGTCGGGGTGCTGACGAACGACAGCCGGGGCGGGGTCGACCTGGCCACTTCCCTGTTCGGCCGCCTCGCAGGGCAACTCGGCAATATCCAGTTCGACGTCATCGGCGAGCAGCACACCGCGCACCGTCCCGCGGCGTTCTTCATCAATCATCAGAGCACGCTGATCGACGCGCTGGTCACCTCACGAGTCGTGCAGCGGGGCTTCACGGTGGTGGCCAAAACCGAGGTGAAGCAGATACCCGTGCTCGGGCAGCTGCTCGACCTCGCGGGCGTCGCCTTCGTGGACCGCTCCAGCACGTCAAAGGCCATCTCGGCGATGCAGCCCGCGGTGGAGAAGCTACGTGCCGGGGTCTCGATCGTTATGGCGCCGGAAGGCACCCGGTCGCTGAGCCCGAGAATCGGCCCCTTCAAGAAGGGCGGGTTCCATCTGGCCCGCGACGCCGGGGTGCCGATCGTTCCGATCGTCATCCGCAATGCCGGCGAAATCATGTGGCGCAATGCGAAAGTGGCGCAGGAAGGCACGATCGAAGTCGTCGTCCACGAACCGGTTCCGACCACCAACTGGACCAAGGCCGATCTCGATGAGTGGGTGCCGCGAATGCGCCAGCTCTACATCGATACCCTCGACGACTGGCCAGGCACCGACGCCGGGCAACGGTGGTCCAAGGCAATCGCTCAGGCATCCGCGGCGGGGGTGCGAACATGATCACGGCAGCTGCGCTGCTGTCGCGGCGACGCGACCTTCCTGAAACCGCAGCGTTGCTGGAGTCCGATGGATTCCTCAGTGCGACAGCGGAATTGGCGTCGCAGCTGGGCCGCGATGTGGCCGACGTGCAGGCCGAGGCCGCGGGCTACGTGCGCGAGATGGCGGCCTCCCACGTTCCCCCCGTCGTGCGCGCGTGGCACGCACTTTCGGCGTGGATGGTCCGCGGATTCCAGGTCGTCATCGATGATGACGACCTGGCCTCGCTGCGGGCACTGGACCGCGACCACGCCCTGATCTTCTTGATTTCGCACCGCTCCTACCTGGATCAGTTCTCGTTTCCGCCACGCCTTGCGCAGGGCGGCATTGCGCCGACGTTCGGGCTGGCCGGAGCCAACCTCAATTTCTCTCCGCTGGGCACACTGGCCCGCCGTAACGGGTTCATTCCCGTTCGGCGCG
>JAOPWF010000621.1 GCA_025965815.1 Mycobacterium sp. | reverse complement strand
TCGCGGTAGGTCAGCTTTGACCACAGAACCATCTGCGCGCCAACGTATTCGGGGGGATCATCAGAGCCGTTGGGCACCACAATCACATGTCGGACGGTGGGGCAGTGCGCCAGCGCCGCACTAACCTGCGCCAACAGCGGTAGTGTGCGCCCGCGCCGGGTGGTGATGTCCGCCACGATGACGGCCTTGGCCTCGGCGTCGGCGAGCCGGGATGCGATCGCTGAGGAAGCGAAACCCGAGAACAGCGGCACCAGGGTTGCTCCGAGTGCGGCCACGGCGTAGCACGCGACCACCGCTTCGGGAATCATCGGCAGGTAGATCGCGACAGCGTCGCCGGGGCCGATTCCCAGCTCGCGCAGTCCATGGGCGGCCCGGGCGACCTCGATGGCAAGCTCGCCGAACGACAGCTCACGGATCCGGCCGGCTTCGTCTTCGTGGACGACGGCGGAGCGGTCTGGGGCTTCGTCGCGCCAGCGCAGCAGGCACGAATCGACGATGTTCAGCGTCGCATCGACGAACCAGTCGGGATGTTCAATTCCGTTGCGCAGGTCCAGCACTCGGCTGTAGGGGGTGCGGAACCGCAGGCCCAGGTCGGTGGCGGCCGCGTCCCAGTACCAGGCCGTGTCGGCGACCGAGCGCGCCCGCAATTCATCGATGCCAGCGAGGCCGTGCGCGCGGGCCAGCCGCGTCACGTTGGCGTGTTCGACGTAGTCGGTCGTCGGATTCCACTGGTAGCTAGTCACCGTGACACCGCCATCTCAGCTCTTGGGCATGCCGAGGATGCGCTCGGCGACGATGTTGCGTTGGATGAACGTCGACCCGCCGGCGATGGCAGTGCCGCGGGCCTGGTACGCCAACCGCAGCCAGCGCTGGCGGTCGTGCGATGACGAGTCGGCCGGGTCCTTCTCGGCGAGCGCGAATTGCCCGGCCATCTCGTCGAGCTCCAACCCGAAATCGGCGATGTCCTCCACCAGTGGGCAGAAGTACAGCTTCCCGATCGAGGTGACGGGCCCCGGCGGTCCATCGCCGGCAGCCCCGGTGATGACCCTCTGCCCGATCAGGTAGTGCACGAGAGCGCGCCCGTAGAGGTCGGCAATCCGTTGCCGTACAAGCGGATCGGCGCCCAGTGGGGTGCCGTCGTCGGCGGTGCGGTCTACGATCTCGCGGACCAAATCGTTGACCGCGCCGGTGGTGTTCACCCGGCCGGTGGCGATGGCGACCCGCTCGAACGCCAGGGAGCCCATCGCGACCTGCCAGCCGCCGTCGACACTGCCGAGGACGCCGTCGTCCGCGATGAACACGTCATCGAGGAACACTTCGTTGAATTCGGCTTCGCCCAGCATGTGTGCCAGTGGACGAATCTCAACACCGGGGCTGTCCATCGCGAGCAGGAAATAGGTGATCCCGCGATGCCGGGGTCCGCCGCCGGTACGGGCGAGCAGGATCGCGTGCGCTGCCAGTTGAGCGCGGCTGGTCCAGATCTTCTGCCCCTGGATGCGCCACCCACCGGGCACCTTGGTGGCGGTGGTGCGCAACGAGGCCAGGTCCGATCCCGCCTCCGGCTCGGAGAACAACTGACACCAGATCTGCTCGCCGGTGAGGATTCCTCGGAGATAGCGCTCCTGTTGAGCTGGGGTGCCGAACTCGATGATCGTGGGCCCGGCGAAGTCCTCACCGACAATGTTGAGCCGCTCGGGGGCACCGGCTCGATCGAGTTCCTCGTTGAACACGGTGCGCAGTTTGGCGTCCGCGCCGCCGCCGCCGTACTGCGTCGGCCAGGAGAGCCCGGCATACCCGGCGTCGTAAAGCAGGCGCTGCCATATGCGCCAATAGTTCAGCTTGTCTTCAAGCCGTGCGGGTTCGGGTCCGCCGAGCCGGGGCAACGTGTCCTGCAGCCACGCGCGGGCCTTGGCGCGGAATTGTGCCTCGGTGGGGCTGTCTTTCAACTCCATCAGCGCGGGCTCGCCACTTCGTGGGCGTACGCGGCTTCCGAATCGAGGCGTCGTTCGATGTCCTTGCGCAACTCCTGTTTGAGGACCTTGCCGGTTGCGGTCATCGGCAGTGCATCGACGGCGACGACGCGTTCGGGCGTCTTCTGAATCGGCAACCCGTGCGACAGCAGGAAATCGCGCAGGTCCTCGACGGTAGGCGTGGCCTGGCCCGGCGAGGTGACGACGTAGCAGCACACTCGCTCACCGAGCCGCTCGTCGGGCATGCCGACACACGACGACGCCAGCAGGTCCGGATGTTCGACGAGCATGTCCTCGATTTCCCGAACGCTGATGTTCATGCCGCCCCGAATGACAATGTCTTTGGTCCTGCCGGTCACGCGCACATAGCCGTCGTCGGTCATCACGCCAACATCGCCCGACTTCGAAAATCCGTCGGCGGTGAACAGGACCGCGGTGTCCTCGGGATTGCCGAGATATTCGATCATGTGGGACGGCCCGCGGTAGGCGATGTCGCCTTCGATGCCACGAGGCACCTCGTTCCCGTCGGTATCGACGATCTTGACCTCGGCACCCGGCACCGCCGCGCCATCCGACGTCAGGGCCCGCGACACGTCGTCGTCGACTGAACAGATGGTGGTGACCAGGTTTTCGCTACGCCCGTATAGGCTCAGTACTTTCACGTTGGGAAGTGTTGCGCTGGACCGCGAAACGACTGCGGCGGGGATCGGCGCGCCCGCACATGTCCACAACCGCAAGGTGGACAGGTCGTGGCGCTCGGCGTCGTAGGCAGACAATAGTCCGTGTAGGAACGTCGGGGCCGTCACCGCAGCGGTGCAGCCGAAGCGCTGAATCTCCTCGATGCCTCGGGCTGGATCCCACTCGGCCATCAGATGCGTCGACGCCCCGGCCAGCATGGGCAGCAGCACGCTGGTGACCAGCCCGGTGGTGTGGGCGACGGGGGAGGGACCGAACTGCACATCGGCCTCGGTGTAACCGAACGGCGCCATCAGCGCACGGGAGCCCGAACAGTAGGTGTTGAAGGTGTGCACGCACCCATTCGACCGCGATGTGGTTCCGGAGGTGTAGACGACGACGAATGGCTCGTCTGGGCCGGCCGGGTCGCCCAGTTCCTCTCTGGCGCTGTCGTCGTCGATGTCGGCCTCCACCCTCAGCAGGCTGAACACACCGTTGTCGGCGTCGATGATGCTCTCGGCGGCGTCGTCAGGCCGGGTGACGACGATCGTGAGTTCCGGATGTTCCTGGCGCAGACCGAGATACATGTCGAGATAGTTGAACTTCTTGAAGTTTGCCGGCGTGAACACCGCCCGTATTTCGGCGTTGGCCGCCACATAGCCGACTTCTTCACGCCGGTAGATCGGCATGATGGGTACGGCGATTACGCCAAGTCGAGACAACGCGGCCAGCACTTGCACGAACTCCACCCAGCTCGGCAACTGCACGGCGGCGGCGTCACCGGCCCGCAATCCTTGCCGGTGCAGACCGACGGCCAGCCGCTGGGCACGATCGAACAGTTGCCGGAACGTCAGTGAGTGGGTTCCGTCGGTCACGAAGACCTTGTCGGGGTTGTCTTCGACGCGCCGGACCAGGAGGTCGTGGAGTGTGTCGGGGGTCCACCGTCCGGCCTCGTAGTAGTCGTCGATCTCCTGCCGGCTGTATTGGTCGGTGTACGGGCTGGGCTTCATCGCGCTGTTCCTCGGTTCTCGGGATCCGCCGTCCGGCGCGCACCGGAGGCGCCAATCCTTAGAATCGTAGAATGGTCAGACCGAAGTAGCAATGACCCAGAAGAGGGATGTCACGCATTGCGCCAACGCGGGGAACGTTTCTCCTTGAAGGCCAGCACGCCTTCGGCCAGATCGTCGGTGGTGAAGGCCAAGGCGAGCTGGGCTTGCAGATAGTCCAGCGCCGATTCCAGCGGCAGGTCTCGGGTCGCCGCCAACGCCCGCTTGCCCATGCCGAGCAGTAACGGTGACTTGGCGGCGATGTCGGCGACCCACCGGCGCAGGGCGTCGTCGAACTCGGCGTCGGGTACCACCTTGTTGACCAAACCCGCGGCGGCGGCCTCGTCGGCGCTGATCAGCCGGCCGGTCATCATCAGCTCGTTGGCGACCAGCCGTCCGGTGGCGCGGAAGATCAATGCCGAGATCATGAACGGAAAGGCACCGACGTTGATTTCCGGGCAGCCCAGCCGGATTGACTCCTTAGCGATGACCAGGTCACAGGCCAAGGCGATGCCCAGCGCGCCGGCTAGCACGTCGCCATTGGCCGCGCAGACGACCGGCTTTTCGATCCCGATGAGCGTGCGAAAGAGGGTGGGAAATCGCGCCAACCCGGCGTACTTGGCGATCGTCGCGCGATCGTCGGCGAACGCGTCGAGATTGCCGCCGGAGGAGAAGATCCGCGGGTGTGACGATGTCAGCACGATGACCCGGACCCGCGAGTCGGTCGCGGCGCGCTGCAGCAGTTCGGTCAGCTGATCCAGCAATGCGTCGGACAACGCGTTGCGCCGCTCGGGGTCGTTCAGTGTCAGGTAGGCCGTCAAGGCGTCGGCGCCTGCGGCTTCGAGCCGGTAAGTGACAAGTTCGCCCGCTTCGGTCACGGTGCGCCTCCTAGTCGTGCGTCAGTACGCACTTGCCGAACGTGCGTCCGCCCTCGAGGTGTTCATGTGCATCGGCGGCCCGGTCCAGCGGGAACTCGCGGTCGATTACCGGCGCGCGCACCGAGCACCGATCGATCATGTTGAGCAGGGCGGCGAAGTCTCTGCTGCTGCCCATCGTTGTGCCGAGCAGATCGAACTGGCCGAAGTAGAAACTGCGGACGTCCATGGGGGCGGTTTGTGCGGCGTTCGCGCCGAGCACCACGAGCCGGCCGCCGGGCCGCAGCGTGCGCACGGACTCGTTCCAGCGGCCGACGGGGTCGAGGACCAGATCGAACCCGGCGGTGTTCGGCGACATGGCACGGGCCTGCTCGGTCCAATCCGTATCGCTGTGCAGCACGCCGCCCGATGCACCCGCGGACACCGCGCGCTCGATGGTGTCGGCCGAGGAGGACGTAACCGTGATGCCGACCCCGGCGGCGACCGCCAGGGCGATCGCCATGGTGGCTATTCCGCCGCCGGCGCCGACCACCAGCATCGACTCACCGGAGCGAAGCCGTCCACGGACGAACAGGGCCCGGTAGGTCGTCACCCCTACCAGCGGCAGTGCCGCAGCCTCGGCCCAGCTCAGGCCCGGGGGCTTGGCGGCCAGGGAGTCGGCGGGAACGCTGACCAACTCGGCGTAAGTGCCGGGGGTGTGGTCGCCGAGGATCTCCCATTCGCTGCTCGGTGCTTTGTCGCTGCCGCCCCAGTTCAGCGACGGCAGCACCACCACGTGCTCTCCCGTGTCGGTGCGTACGCCGGCACCGTCGGCGCCGATGATGTGCGGTAGCGGGGACCCGTAGCGGCCCTGGCGCACTAGGACGTCATGCCAGTTCAGCGCGCTGGCGCGCAACGCCACGGTCACCCAGCCCGGCCGCGCCGGCGGGCTGCGAAATTCGCCTGGACGCAACACCGCGGCGGGGCCGAACTCGTTCATGATCACTGCGTGCATAAAACCTCCCGTATGGCCTGACCATTAGACCATTGGGCGTGGCGGCGCACAAGGATGCGGGGTGGCGGGATCCCGCGATCGCGTCCGAAATTGACGCTTGCGTGATTGCCGTCTCTTTTGCCAATCCGTTGTGAGCTGCCTAACGCCGAGTTATACTTTGGTCCAATGGTCTGACCGTTCGGTTCGATGGCACGACTCTTCAGACGAGAGGAGAAGCGATGGTTTCGCGGGTTCAGGCGGCAGCCAGCGCGGAGGATTCGACGGTGCTTGAGCGGGGTGAGGCAGCCGTTGCGGCCGCCGCCGACCATCTCGCACTGCCACCGCCCGATTTGCGGCCGACTGGGTTAGGACGCCAGTTGGACGACCTCGGGCAACGCCTCGAACAACGGATCGCGGTATCCGACCAACCTGACGAATCGGCGACCAGCGCCGAACTTTTGATCTCGATCCTGAGATTGCGGTGCGAACTGCTTGATGACGATCTGTCTCGACGGGTGAGATGCCTGTCGGAGATCCGTAACGCCCTGGGACAGCTTCGGGGCCTGCCGCCGCGCGAAATGATCCACGCGGCCCCGGTGGTGCTGAGCCGGGAGTTGGCCTTTACGCGGACAATGATCTCCACTGTGCGGGGTTCGATGTGGCTGCCACAGCACCTGCACGCCGAAGACGAGAAGTCCGATCCCGACTCGCGACGGCTCATCGAGTACGTTGTCGGCCGCCACATTCAGCTGGCGGACGCTCCGCTGGAGACCGAACTGGTCCGCAAGAGGTGCGGTGCCGTGGTGCCGTCGCCGATGTACGACAAACGCACGTTCAAGGAGATCATCGAGGTCTCCGGCTGCTTTGGCTATATCGCCGCCCCGATCACCGTGCAGGGCAGGGCAATTGGGATGCTGCACGCCGACCGCCCCGAACCCCACGGAATAGTGACAACGGATCATCTCGAGCAGTTGGAGGCCTTCGCTGAGTGCCTTTCCGTGGCATTCGAGAGCGCGGTGCTCGAAGAGAAGGCCGCGCAACAACGCGTCGAGGTCGATCATCTGTGCGCCAACGTCGAGGAACTCCTCAGCCGGTCAGCCCGATCGGGATTGTGGTCGTTGTCGGGCGCCACGCCCAGACAGTGGGACGCTCGCTACCGCCACGATCAACCCGCGACTCCGTTGTTGACCGCCCGCGAACACGAGATCATGTCACACGTGGCGACCGGGGCCTCCAACGGGCAGATTGCCCGGTACCTGGTGATCTCCGAAGGCACCGTCAAGTCCCATCTGAAACACATTGCCAAGAAGCTCCATACGTCCAGCAGGGCGGCGGCGGTCGCGGTGTATGCCGGCATCGCCACCGCTGATGCCGGAGTGTCGCGATGAACAGCGGCGCGATCGTCGCCAGGCTCAACGAACTCGACGAACAGCTGTGTAGCGCATTCGGTATACCTCGATCAGGCGACGCAACGACCCTCGACGAGGCCATCGCGATGTCGGCCGCCACCACCGATCGACTGTTGACCGGCGAACGCGGTATCCGCGACGACGCCGCGGCAACCGTTGGGCAGAGCCCGCTGACGGCATTCCTGCAGGTCCAGATCGAAGCGCGCCAGATGACTGCCGGGGACCGCGTCGATGTGGTGCGGTCATTGACTGATGGCATTCGTCGCATGAAAAAGGCCGGATCGCTGCAAGGGCTCGGGCGCCAAGCCTGTACGGAACTTTGTGACGCGCTCGGTTTCGGCAAGGCCTTGCTGTCGTTCGTCGAATGCGACGGCTTCGTCGTCGAAGAATCCGACCACGGCCTAGGCGGCCCCACTGTGATCCCGCGTCGTGAATGCGTGCCCGAACAGGACTGTATTCGCCTGCGCGACACCATCCGAACGAACGAGGCCGACGTGCCCGCAGCGCCCGGGTACCGGGAACTGCTCGGCTCCGTGCACTATCTCGTTGCCCCGGTCATCGCCGAATCGCGGGTAGTCGCACTTCTTCACGTGAGCCGCCACAGCGAAGGCAGCCTCTCTGTCGGCGACATCGACGTGCTGGACGCGTTCGCCTCCGCCTATTCGTTGCTGCACGAGAGGATGGTGAACACCGAACGGGTGCACCACCAGCGGACCTCGATAGCCCGCGCCGCGGCCAGGCTGACCGAGGAAGCAGACCGCATCGCCGCCGCCGCCATCAGCCTGGATGTCGAACACGACAATCGCGTCGAGCCCCCGACCATCGCGGCGGATTCCGCGTTGACAGCCACGCTCTCCGACCGTGAACGCCAAGTGTTCGAAAGGCTGGTTTTGGGAGCCTCCAATGCCGACATCGCTGACGAACTCGTCATCACGGTCGAAACGGTCAAGACACATGTGAAGAGGATCCTTCGCAAGATCGGCGCCATCAACCGGTCGGAGGCGATCGCCCTCTACATGGAGGATGTCAGAGCCGCGTCTCGGCGGCACAGCCGGTAGCGACGGGTTTATGCCGCAGAGATACCGCCGTTGACGCTGATCGCTTGTCCGGTCAACCGCGCCGCGGCTGGGCTGCACAGGAACACCGTTAGCGCAGCGATGTCCTCGGCTGTCGGCACACCGAGGTGAGCTTGTTGGGCGGCTCGGGCGAAGAGTTTGCCGCTGAACCCGTCGGTCGTGATGCGTTCGGTCGAGGCGGTGCCGTAGACCAGCGACGGTGTCAGCGCGTTGGCGCGGATGCCATGTTCACGATGACGCCGCCTCGGCGGCTGCGCATGCCAGTCAGGACCTCACTGGCCATATGCATCGACGGCAGCGCCAGTAGGGTAAGTATTCGACCGATGTC
>JAOPWF010000611.1 GCA_025965815.1 Mycobacterium sp. | reverse complement strand
GTTCACCACGGTCGCTAAGGGGCCCATCCGGGCTCATGTCGATGCGCGGAGGTGACCTCAGTCCTGTGAGAGCAGCTGCGCGACTGACCCACTAGGACGGTATTCGCTTGTTGCACCAGGTTCAGTGATTTATACGCCGACCTCTACCGGTGGCCCTGCGCATTCGATCTCGTCCTATTCGCTCGCTGCCCAAGGGAAGGAAGCTGGTAGGGCCGTCGGCGGGCGTTCCCGGCGGCAGAACTGCGAGATCCTCGGTCTCGGTTCCCGATCTGCTGGTTGGCTCCATGCTCGGGGTCGAGGCAGCCATCTCGGCACGTTGCGGCGGTATTCCTCGTAGCTGGGTCCGAACCGCTTGCTCAGGCCGCGCTCTTCGACGAGCGGGAAGTAGATCATATTGATCAAGAGGAACGTCGCCGCCCAGATGAGCAGCCCGGGGGATTGGAATGCAAACGCTTCGCCGAACAGGATGCTGACTACCCCGGTGATCATCGGGTTTCTGACATGGCGGTACGGGCCCCGCACCACCAGGCGCTTCGGCGGGTCGAACGGGGCGAGGGTGCCCTTGCCTGTGGTGTGAAACAGCCACACGGTCCAGGCCAGCAGCGCGATCCCGACGGTGATCAACACCGCGCCGATGAGGAGCGCAGCTGCGGTCAGCCAGGTCGGCAATCCTGGCAGGGCACGCGCCCCACCAGCGAGGGTAATGACGGCCGGGATCACAACCGCGACGGTGACTGGGGCAATCAGGATCGCCCGGAGAGTTCGCCACACGGCCAGGCGACGACGTCGTGGATCTGCCAAGCCGTTCATTTGACTTGACCTCCTTCGTTGAACTGCCATGTCAACGCTTGTTGGCACCAATGATGGACGCGTCCCGCACCGCTTGTCAACACCTGTTGGCCTACAAGCGTTGGCATGAGGCGGGAGGACCCGACGATCAGTACTTGCGTTAACGGCTCGGTGTCGGGCTCACGAGTTTGCTTCGAAGTCCGCCTCGCCGGCGACTCGCGTTCGAAGCAACCATCGATTGACGCCGAAAACTCGAAGAGCTCGCTCAATCCAGGCTCCTAGGACAGTCGCTCCCGGGGCTGATGGTGCGCCCACGAGGAACAGCGCGATATCGGACTCGCCCGTCATTTGGGCGGCCAAAACCAGGGCATCGATGCCCGAATCATTAATGCGGGTCACGGCGGAAAGATCTAGTGCTGCCAGCATGGGAGACTGCATCAGTGCTTCGTCAACAACCCGGCACAGTGCGGCCCCGGCTTGGGAGGAGAGTTGGATGGCTGCTCGCGACTCGGATTCGAATCCACAACGGGCCGTACGGCTTCCAGCGGTCAGAGCGTGCCGAATTCTGCCCATTCTCCTATGTCGAATCCCTCGGTTCCGTCCACGTCGATTGTTAGGGCCCCATGTCCGGCGAAGTGTGCCGGGAACAGCATGATGTGGCTGTGTGCCGCCGCCGACAGCAGTGCGCGGCGGGTAGTGCGGGCAGTGTCAACGTCGAGGTCGAACGCGCATGCGTCGTCGGGGCGCGCTATCTGCACCGGCGTGTGCATGAGATCACCAATGAATACAGCACCATTACCGCCTTCGAGCCAGAGCACTGAGGAGCCGGGCGTGTGCCCTGGGGCAAGCGCGAGACGCAACGTGTCACCGATCCAGTGCTCGCCGTCCCACCGGTAAGCTTGGCCGGCTTCCACGACCGGGGCGATGCCGTCGCTAAAACCAAACGGCTACCTTCGAAACGCCATCGCTCATCCTCAGAGCGCGGGGGCCGCATTTTCTCGGCATTATCGGGCCGGAAATAGTCGTAATCGCGTTGCGGGATCAAGTATGTCGCGTTGGGAAATGTGGGGACGAAGGTGTCGCCCTCGAGTCGCGTATTCCAGCCGACGTGGTCGGCGTGGATATGAGTGTTGACCACTAAGTCGACGTCGGCCGCGTTGACTCCGACGGAGCTCAACCGTTGCAGAAACACTGTTTGCAGGCCGGCGAACACGGGCATCTGAGGGCGTTGGCGGTCGTTACCGATTCCAGTGTCGACAAGAATCGTCCTCCGACCGACCCTCAGGACCCAGGTTTGGATTGCGACACGGTAGCCACGATCAGGGGCCTGAGCCGTGTTGCGATCTCCTTCAAGTTCAGAGATCTGGCCGCAACGATCTCGGCAATCACTGAGTCCAGGTGAGACCGGTCGATGACGTCGCGGGCGCGTCGCCAGAAGCAGTGATGTGCGGGCGACCGTGCCGATCATGTGATGAGCTTCTGGCGCGCGGTGTCGTCGGCATCGTGCCGGGCCGGGCGGTCAAGGCCCGCACCGTCGCTCAGGATGTGCGGCGCTGCCCGAGGAAGAACCGAACCATTTCGGCGGAAGCATCGGGGCCCATCGGGTCGGTGTAGGACCCGACCGAGCTCCCTCCATACCACGCATGCCCGCCGCCATGCACCTTCCAGGACTCAGCGAGGACGATGCCGTCGACGTCGGTGTGCACAGTGCGGGTGCAGGCGTGGCGGGTGCTCCGCTCGTGGAGGTGCGTCGTGTCCGACACCGAGGGATCGGCCGTGGCGAGCCGGGCGGCGACAAGGTTCTCGGCGTTGACCGGCGCCACGATCGTGTCGCGGTCGCCGTGGAACACAATCAAGGGCACTTGGCCGCCCCGAACCGGTGAGCCGCCGGTCCGCATGGCAGCGAACGCCGACGCGGCGTCACGTGCCGCGCCGTAGGCGATGCCGGAATGGACCCCGACCCCGGCATAGAGCTGCGGGTAGGTCGCGGCCATCACCGCCGCCATGGCGCCCCCGGCGGAGAGTCCGGCGACATACACTCTGGCGGCGTCGATTTCGTGGTCGGCCATGATCTGACGGGTGATGCCGGCGATTATCGCAGGCTCGCCGGAGCCTGCCTGCTGGTCGGCGGGGGAGAACCAGTTCCAGTACCCGCCGCCGTTGGCCGTGGCGGACTGCTGTGGGTAGGCGACGAGGAACGTGTGCTGCTCGGCGAGGTCGTTCATCCGGGTGCCGGCGGCGAAGTCGGTCACGTCCTGCTTGCCGCCGTGCAGGACGATGATCAGCGGCACCGGCGCACCGGTGTAGCCGGTAGGGATATAGAGGTCATAGCTCCTCGTCCCCGCTGGGTCGGTGTGGCTCAGGTGGCGAATCTCACCGCCGGGTGCGGCCGCCGCCGCCGCTGCGCCGGGCTGCGTGGCAGGGAGGCTGGCGGTGAGCAGCTTGGTCAACCCGTTGGGCAGGCCTGCTCCGGGCTTCGAGGTGAGCGTGCCCCGGAGGTTGTCGAGTAGGCCGCTGGGCCTTGGCGTGGTGCGCCATGCCGAGGGCAGAGATTGGTGGCTGCCCGGGGCGCGTCCGCGGACTTGCGCGCTGGTGCCGTCCGGCCCCACCGGAGGTGCGGTCCCGAGCGTGCGCTGCAGGACCGCGAACGCCTGCGTCAACTGTCCTGCGCGAGTGAGCCTCAGAGCTTCGGACATGCCGGCTAAGCGGTGGTCATCCATGCGAGCCCCCTTCGGGTGTGATATCGACGTCGACCGGTCGGTCGGTGCCGTGTGACGGCTCAGGTCGTGCGGGTGGCAAGGGCTGCCTTGACCGCCCTCGGCGCCCGGAAGGCGCCGAGCACCTCGACCGAGGCGATGGTCGTGAGCGCGAGCTCGGGGCTCACATCGTTAGCGATCGTCGCCAGCCCGAGGACGTGTAGTTCGACCGTCTGTCCCGCGTCGCGGAGTTCCTCGAGATCACGGCGGCTGAGGTGCTGTGTGCCGAGTATCAGCGCTCGGCGCGCCACCGTGTCGTTAACCGCGTTGGCGCGGCTTTCGAGCTGACGCCGGATCGCTGTACGGATGAAGTCTGTGCGGTTGGCGTAGAAGCCCTCGTCGACGAGCAGGTCAATCTGGCCGAGGTCGACCATACCTATGTTGATCGTGATCTTTTCACTCTTGTCGACCTCGGCCATCGGTTCCCCTCTCGCAGCCATCCTATTACCATCCCACAGGATGGTAGGGAGTGCCATAGCGATGACGATCTGGCGCTCGGGCCCCGCCCAACAGCGACATCGGACGTGGTCGCGGCTCAACTGCTGCCGAATCTCGGAGACCCGTCGCCGCACAGAACTGCAGGAATACGAGCTGAGACAGCAACACCGCGTGGTGTCCCTGAGCCAGTGCACGCGCCGGCCTCGCGGTGTTGAGCCGCGTGGCGTAGCGGTGCGGCCCCGTTGACGTCGCGTCGTCGGCGAGTCGATGATGCCACCCATGGCGATGGAGCTGAAGGTGGACACGGAGGCCGAGGAAGCCGGCTTCGATGCGGCCCGACTCGAGCGGATCGACCGGCATTTCGCCCGGTATGTCGACAAGGGGCAGTTGCCCGGCTGGCTCATCGTGGTCACTCGCCGGGGCAAGATCGCGCACCTGTCCTGGTGCGGGTACGCCGACGTCGAGGCCGCGCGGCCGGTCGAGGTCGACACCTTGTGGCGCCTTTTCTCTATGACCAAGCCGGTCACCTCGGTTGCGGCGATGATGCTCTTCGAAGAGGGCGCCTTTGACCTGACCGATCCGATAGCACGCTGGCTGCCCGAGTTCGCGCAACCCCGGGTCTATGTCAGGGGTTCGGCGCTCAACTCACTCACCGAGCCGGCGACCGAACCGGTCCGGGTGTGGCATCTGCTCACCCACACCTCGGGCCTGACCTACGGGTTCCACCATGCGCACCCGGTCGATGCGATGTACCGCGCGGGCGGGTTCGAATGGGGCAGCCCACCAGGATTGGATCTCGCTGGGTGCGTCGAAAAATGGGCCCAGCTGCCGCTGGTGTTTCAACCGGGCACCGAATGGAACTATTCGGTCTCTTCGGACGTGCTCGGCAGGCTGGTCGAAGTCGTGTCCGGGCAGCCGCTCGATGAGTTCTTCACGCAGCGGATCTTCGCGCCGCTCGGCATGACCGACACATCGTTCGGCGTCGAGGGCGAGGATCTCGCCGCGCTCTACGTGCCGCAGCCGGGGACGCACAAGGCGGTCCGGGACGACAAGTTCGGCGCGTTTGGTCGCGGGCGCCCGGACTGCCTGTCGGGCGGCGGCGGGCTGGTGTCCACGGCCTCGGACTACCACCGGTTCACCCAGTTCCTGTTGGGCCGCGGCGAGTTGGACGGGGTGCGGTTGCTCAGCCCTCGCACCGTGGCGCTGATGACGAGGAATCACCTGCCCGGCGACGTGGATCTTGAAGCCTACGGGCGGCCGCTGTTCGCGGAGATGCCGTTCAACGGCTTCGGGTTCGGGCTCGGCTTCTCGGTGCTGAAGGACCCGGTGAAGGCCAAGACGCTGTCAAGTGCGGGCGAGTTCGCTTGGGGCGGGGCGGCCAGCACGGCGTTCTGGGTCGACCCGGCCCAGGAGCTGACGGCGATGTTCTTCACCCAGCTGCTGCCTTCCAGCACCCATCCCATCCGCCAGCACCTGCGCCAGCTCGTCTACCAATCCCTCGTGGGCTGACCGCCGCATTACTCCGGGTTTGTTGATGTCGGCGCTTGACGTTGGCGATCGCACGGAACCGCCGATGTGCTCGCGTCAACGGACTGGATTTGGCTACTCTTCTTCATGGTGGTCCCCTTGCTGTAGGAGTTCCTGGCGAAACGCCCGATACCTACCACACGGCAGGTCTCGAGCGGGGGACCGCCACCTCAACTTCTACGAGACCCGGGACAACCTCGGCGACGACTCCGCCCTGCGGTAAGTCGTCAAAGCTTTGGGGTCACATTTGCCACAACGCCGAACTCGGTCCCGATAGTTATCGGAGGTTGAGCGGCCTGTTCGGCACTGAGGTCGCAGTGGTGTCATCGGTAGTCCCTGTCTACACCGCGTTCGATTCTCGACCAGTTGTGTGACGGTCCGAAGATCGGCCGCTGGCGGCGGTTGACTCCTGGTGCTGAGCGGACGTGGCCACGGAGACAGCCGCTAAGTTCGAGCTGTCCGGGTGCTGCCGAGCAATATCGATGATCCTCAGGAGGCCCAACCGTGTCGGTTCCACGCGGAGTGGCCCTCCTGGTTGCGGGCGCGCTCTTCATGGAGATCCTGGACGCCACCATCATCACCCCGGCCATCCCGCTTATCTCTGCGTCGTTCGGGGTGGATGCGGTCGATGTCAACATCGCGATCTCCGCCTATCTGGTGACCGTCGCGGTCCTCATCCCGGTGAGCGGGTGGATGGCCGATCGGTTCGGGACGCGCCGGGTCTTCATCGCGGCAGTCGCGCTGTTCACCCTCGCATCTGTCGGATGCGCGGCCGCCGTGTCGCTACCGATGCTCGTGGCGATGCGCGTCGTGCAAGGAATCGGCGGCGCCATGATGGTGCCCGTCGGTCGCCTCCTCGTGTTGCGGTCAAGTAAGAAGGACGACCTGGTCCGGGCGATCGCGTGGCTCACCTGGCCCGCGCTCGCAGCTCCCGTGCTCGCCCCAATTCTTGGGGGTGCCGTTGCCACCGTGGGCTCCTGGCGGTGGATTTTTATCGTTAACATCCCGCTCGGCATCGTCGGATTCCTGTTGTCGCTGAGGCTGATCCGCGGCGAAGGCGTCTCCCGCCCGGCGCCGCTGGACTGGCGAGGGCTGGCGCTGATGGGAGCGGGCATCGCCGCAGCGCTGATCGCGTTGGAAAGCATCCGGGTCGAGGGCACCAACTGGCTGCACGTCGCCGTCGGTGGTGGCGTCGCGGTCGTCCTGCTTGCCGCCGCGGTGTGGCATCTGTTGCGGTATCGCTACCCGCTCCTCGATTTGCGGGTGTTGCGGGTGCGTACGTTGCGAGTCACCGTGTCGGCGGGATCGCTGTACCGGATGGTCATCACGGCCG
>JAOPWF010000588.1 GCA_025965815.1 Mycobacterium sp. | reverse complement strand
GGCTGCTTCCGTCCGCGCGGGCGTACGGCGGGATTCATGATGAGTTGCGCAGCGCCGTACGGTCACTGGGAACCATTTCGTACTGATCGACCCACTCGTAAGGAACAGGTGCACCATGGAATTCGGACTGTCCGGGAAGAAATTTCTTGTCACCGGGGGCACCCGCGGCATCGGCCAGGCCGTCGTCGACGGGCTGCTCGCCGAAGGTGCCGCGGTCGCGTACTGCGCACGTACCCCCGAGGCGGTCACGGCCAGGCAGTCCGAGCTCACCGCCGGCGGCGCCACCTCGATCGGTACCGCCGTCGATGTGGGTGACGCAGCGGCACTGGCGGATTGGGTGAACCGCAGCGCGGATGCCCTCGGCGGGATCGACGGGGTTGTCGCGAACGTGAGCGCGCTTGCCATTCCCGGCACCCCGGAGAACTGGCGCGCCAGCTTCGACGTCGATCTGATGGGCACCGTCGGCCTGGTGGACTCCGCGTTGCCCCACCTGCTGGCGGGCGGCGCCGGGTCGATCGTCACCATCTCCAGCGTCTCCGCGCGCGAAATCGACTTCGCAGCAGGGCCTTACGGAACGATGAAGGCCGCGATCGTGCACTACACCCAGAGCCTCGCGTACACGTTGGCCGGCAAGGGAATACGCGCCAACACCGTCAGTCCCGGCAACACCTACTTCGCTGGTGGCATCTGGCCATCCATCGAGGAGAACGACCCGGAGCTGTTCAAGACCGCGCTGGCGCTCAACCCCACCGGCCGGATGGCCACCGCCCAGGAGGTCGCCAACGCTGTTGTCTTCCTGAGCAGTTCGGCGGCCAGCTTCATCACTGGCACGAACCTTCTGGTGGACGGCGCGTTGACGCGCGGGGTGCAGCTGTGAGGTTCTAGGCGCTGAATCGATCAAACCCCACCCGCCATGGCGGAGCGTCGACGAAGTCGAATACGCCACCTCAAAATGGGGCGGCGTGTTCAACCACCGCCGGCTCTACAGCTATCGAGCCCCGTACCAGAATGAATTCTTCCAATGGCTTCAGTGGAGTGAGGGACATGCGGGTATGCGGAGGGCTATGTGAGGGGCACCGCTAGTCCTACCGCATCGGACCGGAGGGGCGGAAGGAACTTGGAAGATGGCTCACCGAGGTCGGTGTTGACCACGGGCTAAAACCCAGGCATTGCTTCAGGTCTTCTTCATCTGGACGCTGCCCAAGGAAGCTCGCCATCGCCTCCTCCGCAAGGAAGCGGAGTACTTCCGCACACAGGCCGCGAGCTATGCCTCGACGACGGCAGCCAAGGATGCCGGTGAGTTCGGGAACCTCGTCGGATCAACCGGCTCTATCCGATTAGTCATCGAAGCAGGTGTCCGCATGTACAACGCCTTGGCCGATTGGGCCGAGTCTGCGGTCCAGCAGGACGGTGACATTTCTGACGGTTAAAGCCGCCAGCTTCTTCTCAGGCGACTGACGGAACAAGGCGGACAGCGCCTGGTGCGCTTTGGGTGCCGACCGCAATAACTGATGCGAGCGCCTGTAGGCCCAGCCAGCTGCGCATCGCTCGTCAGAGCGCGGAGCCACCCTCTTCCCGGCGCGGGACCCTGATTGTCCCGTCATCACCGACACCTGCAGCAAACTCATACGGCTCTTGGTAAGTTGCTGCGCCGCGTCAGCATCTTCGGCCCACATAGGTCGGCTGGCCGGTTCGTTGCCACTCCCCTGCCCTGGGCCGACGCTTTCAAATCATGGCAGAATGCGGCGGAATTGAATACGGCGGGTTACCGGTAGGATCCGGCAGAAGAATCACGCCTGCGGCACGCGCCCACTCCCGGCCCGGGCGATCGAAAAATGGATCAACTTTCTCGGCAATAGGATGTCGAGAACCCGCGCGCGGCTCCGTCCCCGAAGCGAGCGCGACCACAATGGGTCGTACCGCATAGAGGAGAAACAGATGGCTAAGTACCTGCTGCTCAAGCACTACCGCGGCGCACCGGCTGCGGTCAACGACGTCCCCATGGATCACTGGACGCCAGAGGAGATTTCGGCCCACGTGCAGTACATGAACGACTTCGCGACCCGTCTCGAGGGCACCGGCGAGTTCGTCGACGGCCAGGCGCTCGCGCCTGAGGGGATGTTCGTCCGTTTCGACGGCGAGGGTCGCCCGCCGGTCACTGACGGCCCCTTCGCAGAGACCAAGGACCTCATTGCCGGCTGGATGGTGATCGACGTCGACAGCCACGAGCGCGCCATCGAGCTGGCCGGGGAATTGTCGGCCGCCCCCGGGGCCGGTGGCAAGCCGATTCACGAATGGCTCGAGGTGCGCCCGTTCCTGACCGCGCCGTCCACCATCACGGAGTGACCTCTCAGGTGGACGAGGTCTTGCTTCGGAGCCTCACGCCAACTGTGCTCGGGATCCTCGTCCGCCGCGGAGTTGACTTCGCGTCGGCCGAGGATGCTGTGCAGGAGGCGCTGGTTGAGGCGCTCCGCATCTGGACGGACGACCCGCCGCGGGATCCGAAGGGCTGGCTGGTCGCGGTGGCCTGGCGCAAGTTTTTGGATGCGGTCCGCGCCGACGCCGCGCGTCGGCGGCGCGAGGATGTCGTCGCCGACGAGCCGGCGCCCGCGCCCGCTGCCCCGGTGGACGACACCCTCCAGCTTTACTTCCTTTGCGCTCACCCCTCTCTGACGCCGGCGTCTTCGGTCGCACTGACGCTGCGCGCCGTGGGCGGACTGACCACGCGACAGATTGCCCAGGCCTACCTGGTGCCGGAGGCGACCATGGCGCAGCGCATCAGCCGCGCCAAGCGGACCATCTCGGGCGTGCGGTTCGACCAGCCCGGCGACGTCGCGACCGTGCTTCGCGTTCTCTACCTCGTCTTCAACGAGGGCTATTCCGGCGATGTCGACCTGGCCGCCGAAGCCATCCGACTCGCTCGGCAGCTTGCGGCCACGATCGACCACGAGGAGGTGGCGGGACTGCTGGCCCTGATGCTGCTGCACCACTGTCGACGTTCCGCGCGTACGGCGCCCGACGGCAGCCTGGTGCCGCTCGCCGAGCAGGACCGCGGTCTCTGGGACACCCGCACGATCGCCGAGGGCGTCGAGATCCTGCAGACGGCGCTGGCGCGGGACCGGCTGGGCGAGTTCCAGGCACAGGCCGCGATCGCAGCGCTGCATGCTGACGCGCGCACCTTCGTGGAAACCGACTGGGTGCAGATCGTCGAATGGTACGACGAGCTGGTGCGACTGACCGACAGCCCGATCGCCCGACTCAACCGCGCGGCGGCCGTCGGCGAGGCCGACGGCGCCCGGGCCGGCCTGGCGGCCCTCGCCGGACTCGACCCCGCCCTGCCGCGCCACGCCGCGGTAGCCGCGTACCTCCACGAGCGAAACGGGGACCTGACTACGGCGGCCGACCTCTACGCCGAAGCGGCCCGGCAGGCGCCGAACCTCCTCGAGCGCGACCACCTCGTGCGGCAGGCTGCCCGGCTCAATGCCAGCGCGAGCCGTTGAGATTTGCCGGCGTTATCCTGGCCGCATGAATAGTCAGCGAGTGCCCGGCGGCGTGGTGCACAAGCTGCCCGCAGATCTGCGCAAAGCGCTGATCGCCAACGGCACTGTGCTGGCCGCCTGGAAGGACATCACTCCCCTCGCGCGCAACGAGTTCATCTGTTGGGTCGAGGATGCGAAGCAGGAGACGACCCGAGAACGCCGCATCCGCCGGACTCAAGAGGAGCTGGAGGAAGGCGAGCGCCGGCCCTGCTGTTGGCCGGGGTGCAAGCACCGCGATTCAGCGACATCTTGAAGCCAAGGGCGCGAACGGATTTCGGCGCATCGCCCACGTGGAGCAACCAGCCAGCGTATTACACTGTCACCTAACATATTTCGGGTTACGCGGACTCCGCGGAATCAGGCGGCCGGCGGTAGTAGTGGCGGCCGGCATACGTTGGCGGTCGGATCCCACCACCAGCCGTTGTCGCATGCGAGCGGTTGCGGCCCAACGCCCAGCGTGCCGCCATTATGCCGCGGGCGCAACTAGTTCAACGCGGCATCGCAGCGGGCTCGGTCATTCGGACGGTTTCGGTGAACCACCGAGCTGGCATCTTTCGCATTCCTCCCTCGATCGCAATGGAGTTGGCACCGGTGTTCAAGGAGAGAAGGACTGGCTGTCCCGGGCCCACGGCGCGACGAACGAGGCACAGCGGGGGCCAGTAAGGGCTACCATCACGCACGCGGACACTTGCGACAGGTGGTTTTCTAAGGATGGAAGCTCAGTGTTTGGAGGAACCCTGTCCGGCTCGGGTTGGTCATTTTGATGGCTGCTGCCATTGTCGCCGGGTTGTCGGGCGCCGTCGGCGGGCGCTTCTTTATAGCTGTGTTGCGGCCGGAATTCTGCTGTGGGCCGCCGCCATAGTCTATGTGGCAGCGGCCGTCCTTCCGGCGGACCCTTACTTGATTTCCTATTACGCCGCCGACTACACCTTCGGTTTCGTGCGGCGCGGATTGGCCGGAGCAATAGTCGGAACGGTCTCCGGTGAGAGTTTCTTCGACAACGCACGGGCGATGCGATGGCTCTTGACGGCCTTATATCTGTTCAGCCTTGCAGCGCTGGTATTGGTCCTGATGCGAG
>JAOPWF010000580.1 GCA_025965815.1 Mycobacterium sp. | reverse complement strand
AAGTCGCGGTCGGTCAGCACGACCAACGCCAGGTCGGCGTCCGGATCGACCCAGATGAAAGTGCCCGACTGGCCGAAGTGCCCGTAGGTGAGGGGCGAGTTCGCTAACCCCGTCCAGTGCGGGGACTTGGAGTCCCTGATCTCGAATCCGTGGCCCCAGTCGTTGGGACGCTGGACGCCGTATCCGGGCAGGACCCCGTTCAGGCCGGGGAACTGCACGCTGGTGGCCTCGGTGTGCGTCTGCTCGGACACCGTCGCGGGGCGCAGCAGATCACCGGCGAAGGCGACCAGGTCGTCGACCGTCGACGTGGCGCCGAAGCCGGCCGTCTCCGCGCCGCCGTCGAGGCGTGAGGACGTCATCCCCAGCGGCTCGAACACCGCCTCGGCGAGGTACTGGCCGAACTCGATGCCCGACGCCTGCTGAAGCGTCTCGGCCAGTACCCGGAAGCCGTAGTTTGAGTAGATGCGTCTGGTACCCGGCGGCGCCAGCACGCGGTGCTCGCCGAGCGCCAGTCCCGACGCGTGGGCCAGCAGATGGCGCACCGTCGAGTCGGGCGGACCGGCGGCGGTGTCCAATTCGATGACGCCCTCCTCGACCGCGATCTGGGCGGCCCGCGCCACCAGGGGCTTGGTTACCGACGCCAGCACCCAACGACGGGACTGGTCGCCGTAGGCCGCCAGAACCCCGGACGGCCCAACCACCGCGGCGGCGGCGGCCGGGACCGGCCAGTCGGCAATGGCTCCAAGGGCATCGGGCGCGGACATGGCGCAGGAGCCTAGCCGTTACGTGCGGGTGCGGCTCAACCCCCGGCTAGAAAGCCAGTTGTTGCGGGGTGAACCGGTCGGTGACGTCACCGGTGAGCGATTGGTCGTAGGGATTTATCGCTTGCGGAAGCGCTCCTTCGGTGAAGTCCAGGCCGTCGAACTGAATCCAGATGGTGTTCGGACTCGTGGTCAGTTCGAAGAAGTACACCTTGTTGGTCAGATCGCTGACGGTGCGGTATTCCGTGTTGTAAACGCCGAAATCGCCGTAAGGCGCGCCGAAGGGCACCGAAGCGTTGCGCATGATAGCCATCACTCCGGCCACAGCCTGGCGCTCAGTCTCGGGTTTGGGCAGTAGCGCGGAGTAGTAGGCGGCGCGCTGGAACCGGTCAACGGCATTGACGTTGCCGGGCACTGGCATATCGCGGCTCGGGTTTGAGAAGTCTTGCTTGGCGAGAAGATTCAGCTGTTCATCGTATGCGGGGTCATTGGTCATCAACGTGAACTCACGGCCGTGGTGCACTTTCGTCTGGCCCCCGATCAATTCGACAATGGCCGAGTCACCTGCGGCGTCCTCCAGCGCCAGGTGCAGCGTCGCGTCGAACCCGTGGGCCGCCACCATCACCAACTGAAAGCTCGCCATCAGCGACAGCGCCTCCTCCACCGTTGCTGCCTGGTCGAGCAGATACTGCGTCCACAAGGCGGTGTGAAGTCCAGGCCGCTGCGGATCGCGCTGCCCAACGTCCGTCGACTGAAGGTAGAGCCCGTGCGCAGCCAGACCGCACTCGTTGAAGCCATCGACGCTGCCGATGCCGTAGACCGTTGTGACGAGGCTGCCGTAGCGACTGGTCCAGCGCAGCGCGTTCTCGCCAACGACGACCGTTCCGGCCAACGCGCCGCCGTCACGCTGCCGTCCGCGGGGAAAGGCCACGACGAGCGGTTGGGTGGACTCGGGCCAATCCATGCTCCGCCCGGCGAGCACAGCGAGATCGTTGGTGTTCCAGAGAACTCGGGTGCACATCGAGGGTTCCTCCAACGGGCCGGCGTGGCTGGGCGGCGCCAGCGTAACCGTGCAAACGAACCGAATAATGCAGACACGTGAATTACTGGGTGCTTCGCAGGCGGCGGCGCCGGGTCAGGCCAGCTGGATCGACCGTTTGGCCAGGCCCATCCAGTAGCCGTCGATAACCTGCCGGGGCACCTGCTCGGAGTCGGCGGATGCACCCAGCGCGACGAACAACGGCGCGAAGTGCTCGATCGACGGGTGCGCGTACGGCATGCCCGGCGCCCGCGCCCGGAAGTCGATGAGTGAGTCGAGGTCCCCGGCGGCGAACCGCTCGGAAACCCACGCATCGAATTCGCGGGACCAGTGCGGCGCGGGCGCCTGCGGGCGGGGATCGGTGAGGAACGGCAGGCCGTGCGTGGTGAATCCCGAGCCGATTACCAGTACTCCCTCGTCGCGCAAGGGGCGCAGCCGCTGCCCGATGTGCAGGAGGCGTTCGGGGTCGAGGCCGGGCATCGAGATCTGCAGCACCGGAATGTCGGCCTCGGGATACATGACCGTGAGCGGAACGTAGGCGCCGTGATCGAGCCTGCGGTTGTGGTCGTAGGTGACCGGCTCATCGGCGGGCATCAGCGACGTGATGCGCACGGCCAGTTCGGGCGCGCCCGGCGAGTCGTAGGTGACGGCGTAGTAGCGGTCCGGAAATCCCCAGAAGTCGTAGGTCAGTGGCGTGCTTGCCGACGTGGACCCGATCGTCAGCGGCGCCGACTCCCAGTGCGCGGAGACCACCAGAATCGCCGTCGGTGCCGGGAGCTCGTCGGCCCAGGTGGTCAGCTGCGACACCCATAGCTCGTCGTCGACCAGTGGTGGTGCCCCATGGGACAGGTACAGCGCCGGGATCATGCGCTTAGCTTCGCACCCCGGGCGCTATGTTGTACCCCATGAGTCAGACAGTGCGCGGTGTGATTTCACGGAAAAAGGGCGAACCGCTCGAACTGGTGAATGTGGTCATCCCCGATCCGGGACCTGGCGAAGTCGTCGTCGACGTCATCGCCTGCGGTGTCTGCCACACCGACCTCACCTATCGCGAGGGTGGCATCAACGACGAATACCCCTTCCTGCTCGGGCACGAGGCCGCCGGCACCGTGGAATCGGTCGGCCCTGGTGTGACCGCGGTCGAGCCCGGTGATTTCGTCATCCTGAACTGGCGCGCGGTGTGCGGACAGTGCCGTGCCTGCAAGCGCGGCCGGCCGTGGTACTGCTTCAGCACCCACAACGCCGCGCAGAAGATGACCCTGACCGACGGCACCGAGCTCACTCCCGCGCTGGGCATCGGCGCCTTCGCGGACAAGACGCTCGTGCACGAGGGCCAGTGTACCAAGGTCGACCCCGCCGCGGACCCCGCGGTCGCGGGGCTGCTGGGCTGCGGTGTGATGGCCGGTCTGGGCGCCGCGGTGAACACCGCGGCCGTGTCGCGTGACGACACCGTCGCGGTGATCGGCTGCGGCGGCGTCGGCGATGCCGCGATCGCCGGGGCGCGACTGGTCGGCGCGCGCCGGATCATCGCCGTCGACACCGACGACACCAAGCTGGAGTGGGCCCTCGAGTTCGGCGCCACGCACACCGTCAACGCCCGCAACACCGACGTCGTCGAGGCGATTGCCGATCTCACCGACGGTTTCGGCACCGACGTCGTGATCGACGCGGTCGGCCGACCGGAAACGTGGAAGCAGGCTTTCTACGCCAGAGACCTGGCGGGAACGGTTGTGCTCGTCGGTGTCCCGACTCCGGACATGCGCATCGACATGCCGCTGATCGACTTCTTCTCCCGCGGTGGCTCGCTCAAGTCCTCCTGGTACGGCGACTGCCTGCCGGAGCGGGATTTCCCGACGTTGATCAGCCTCTACCTGCAAGGCCGGCTGCCGCTGGAGAAGTTCGTGTCCGAACGCATCGGACTGGACGGCATCGAAGACGCGTTCAAAAAGATGCATTCCGGTGAGGTGCTGCGCTCGGTGGTGATGCTGTGATGAGCAGCGGGCAGCGCGGCATCGCACGTGTGGTGACCCACGGCACCTTCGAACTCGACGGCGGCAGTTGGGAAGTCGACAAAAACATCTGGATCGTCGGCGACGACTCCGACGTCGTGGTCTTCGATGCGGCGCACGATGCGGCGCCCATCGTGGCGGCGGTCGGTGACCGCAATGTCGTCGCGGTGGTGTGCACGCACGGCCACAACGACCACGTGACGGTCGCCCCAGAACTCGGCGAGGCGCTGGACGCCCCGGTGCTGCTGCATCCTGCCGACGAGATGCTCTGGCAGATGACGCACCCGGACAAGAGCTTTCGCGCCGTGTCCGACGGGGACACCCTCACCGTCGGCGGCATCGAGTTGCGCGCGCTGCACACGCCGGGCCACTCGCCGGGATCGGTCTGCTGGCATGCGCCCGATCTGGACGCGGTGTTCAGCGGAGACACCCTGTTCCAGGGCGGACCCGGCGCGACCGGACGCTCGTTCTCCGACTTCCCCACCATCCTGGAGTCGATATCCGGGCGGCTCGGACCGCTGCCTCGGGACACGGTCGTCTATACCGGTCACGGCGACACAACCACCATCGGCGATGAGATCGTCAACTACGACGACTGGGTGGCCAGGGGGCACTAATCGTTGAGCAGCTTGCGCTTCTCCGCCTCGAACTCGTCCTGCGTGAGGGCGCCGGAGTCACGCAGCCCGGCAAGTGTTTTCAACTGTTCGATGCGGACCCCATCATCGGTCGGCGGGTAGCTCGCGGTCGGCGAATAGTCGGCCAGCCCGACGGGCGGCATGGATCGTCGGCTCCGCCGCAGCCACCGCACCGAGGCGAAGAGACCCACCAAACCGATTCCGAACAGGGCGGCGAATATCCACGGCAACGAGATCTGCGAATTGCTCTGGCCGAATGCGAGGCGCGGATCCAGGAATGCACCCACCTGCCCGTTGGTGGTAACGGTGTAGTTCCCGTCCTGCGCGATCTGAGCCACCCAGACCCGGCGACGTGCATCGCCGTTGACAGTCGTTGTGCCACCGAAGTTCTCGGTTACCACCGGGTCCGGCAGGCCGGACGGTGCCGCGATGTTCATGCTGAGTCGGGGAACCGGCAGGCCACTGCCGCCGCTACTTCCGATGAGCTGCGTGCGGAAGCTGATCGTCACCTCACCGGCGGGTAGGTGCAGGCTGTTCGAGCCCGGTATCGGCACCTCGCCGAACTTATCGACGTCGTCGAGAAAGAACGCGTTCAGAATGAGCGTCACGACGAAGCCGACGATCGAGACCACCAGCGTCACGATCGAGACACCGACAAGAATTCGCGCCGGCGTTCGTCCCCCGCTCATGGGCGAAGTGTAAGCGAGGGGGCGGTTCATCTCCGCGCGCGGTTTCACCGGGTGCCCGTGTCCCGCGGCGACTACCGTGAGTCGACGGGTTCGTCATCGTGACTACGGGAGGTCCCAATGGCTGCGGCCGACATCGAGACACCGCCGGCGGGCCGGGGTGTCCGTCGGTTCGCGCTGCGTCACTGGTTTGCCATCATCCTGGTCGCGCTTGCGGCGGTCTTCGTCGCGCAGAACCGCGACCGGGTGGGCATCCACATCCTCTGGGTCACCGTCGAATCCCCGATGTGGTTCATTCTGACCATCATCGCCGTGGTGGGGGTGCTCGTCGGACTCCTGCTGCGCCGTCGCCGACGGAGTTGACCGTGCCGGAATCCAGCGCGGTGGTCCGGCCGGAGCCGATGGAGGGCGGAGGGTCCTACGGCGGCCGGTCGCGGCTGCAGGCCGCCGGACTGCAACCCGCGGTGGCACTCTTCCGGCAGGCCGCCGGCGAGATTCCCCTACCGTCGCCGCCGCACTCGATTGTCATCGCCGACTACGGCGCGTCGACCGGGCACAACTCGCTGCTGCCGATCTCCGCCGCGATCGACGAGCTCAGAAAGCGCACCCGCCCCGAGCAGCCGATCCTGGTCGCGCACACCGATGTTCCCGAGAACGACTTCACCGTGATGTTCCAGACGCTGGCCGACGACCCGGACAGTTACCTCCGTAAGGACGCCGCCGCATTCGCCTCGGCGGTCGGACGCTCGTTCTATAGGCAGATCATTCCGTCGTGCAGTGTGACGCTGGGATGGACTTCGTGGGCGGTGCAGTGGCTGAGCCGGGCGCCCGTCCCTATCCCGGACCACGTGCAGGTGGCCTACAGCAACGACAAGGCGGTCCGGGCGGCGTACGGCAAGCAGGCCGCGCAGGACTGGAATGACTTCGTCGCGTTCCGCGGTCGCGAACTGCGTCCGGGTGGGCGCCTGGTGGTGATGACAATGGCCGTCGACGAGTCCGGGGAATTCGGTTATCGGCCGCTGCTGGACGGCATCGTCGCGGTGCTGGCCGAGATGGTGTCCCAGGAAACGCTGAGCGAGGACGAGGTCGGGCGAATGTCCATCCCGACGGTAGGAAGAAGTGAAGCGAACTTCCGTGCGCCGTTCGCACCGTCGGGTCGCTTCGAAGCGCTGTCGATCGAGCATCTCAAGGTGTTCGACGCCGAGGACCGGTTCTTCGACCAGTTCCGGCTCGACAAGGACGCCAAGGCTTTCGGCGCGAAATGGGCGGCGTTCTCGCGGGCGTCGCTGTTCCCTACGTTGGCCACCGCGCTGGAGGGCGGACCGACGGACCCACGCAGGGCGGAGTTCGTCGACCAGCTGGAGTCCCGCGTCGCGGCCCGGCTGGCGGCGGCACCCGAGCCGATGCAGATTCCGTTGGCGCAGTTGGTCCTGGTCAAGCAGCGCAGGGCGGACTGATCAGCCGGCTGGACCAACAGTGGCGCATCCCGGTGGCGGTCTGATGAGCAGCCCAACGAACCTGACCGGGGTCTGGGATGTGAGCATCAAGACTCCGATCGGCACCCTCGCAGTCGTCTACACCTTCGTCGACGACGGCACACGTGTGACCGGATCCGCCACCGGAACTGGCGAGACGGTGCCGCTGCGGGACGTCGAAGTACACCCATCACCCGACGGTCACCGGGTTACCCGGGGGCAGGCGGTCACCAAGCCGATACGACTCAACCTCGACTTCGACGTCGTCGTCACCGGCGACCGGCTCGTCGGCCATTCGCGCGCCGCTCGGCTGCCGCGGTCGGCCGTTGCGGGCCGCCGTCGCGCCGCCCGGACGGGGTAGGGCTCAGCCGCCCGTGACCGCCGCCCCGGGCTGCGGGATGAACGGCGGCAGTCCCGGGATGGTCGGAATCGGCGGAATGGTCGGGATGAGCGGCTGCTGCGTGGGCGGCGACGACGACGTCGGCGGCGGCGGCGGCTCGGTGGTCGTCGGCGGCGCCTCGGTGGTCGTCGGGGGTG
>JAOPWF010000548.1 GCA_025965815.1 Mycobacterium sp. | reverse complement strand
CGAACTGGACATGATCCTCGCCGACCCGCACCGTGTCCTGGTCGAGGTGGGCCCGGGTGGCACTTTGACGGGATCGGCGATTCGCCATCCCAACTGGTCTGACGGGCATCGCGCGGTCCGGCTGATGCGCCACCAAGTTCAAAACAGAAGTGATCACGACACCTTCCTGCTCGCCCTCGGTCAACTGTGGGCGGCGGGTATCGAGCTCGACTGGTCGCCGCTGTCGACGGGCCGGCCACAGCTGGTGTCGCTACCGGGCTATCCCTTTGCGCGGCAGCGCCATTGGGTTGATCCCAGGAAGACCGTCGATTGGGCAGAGACTCCCACCGTAACCAACGGCGCCGCAGCTTCCTCGAATGACGCCCGGGGCCATACAGGTGCGGGCACCAACGGCGCGAGTGCGGTCAAGAACGGCCACTCGGAGGTCGAGGCGAAGCTGCAGCACATCTGGCGGGAGTGCCTCGGTGTGAGCTCTATCGGTCTGACGGAGTACTTCTTCGAAATCGGGGGAGATTCACTCATCGCCATCGGTGTCGCGATGAATGCGACGAACCAGGGCCTAGACCTCACCCCACAAGACCTGTACGAGCACCCGAACGTGTCCGCGCTCGCAGCGGCCGTGGTCGCTCGATACGCGGTAGGCAGCCTGGCGGGCATGCCCTCGGGCGACGAAGTGAATCCCGCGGTTCCGCCCAACATTGCGTACTTCCTCGAGCATGGGTTGCGGGATGCCGGCCGGTGGCGGGTACCTCTGCTGTTGCGCATCAACTCCGATGTCGGTGTGGAAGACGCCCAAGCCGTGCTGACCGCCGTGACGAACCATCACGACGCGCTACGCCTACGGGTCGTCGAGCGCTCAGGTAGCTGGGAGCAACACATCGCGACACCCGCCGAATCCATCCACCTGAAGGTGCGGACGCTTCCGGCTGGTATCGGCCGGGGCAGTGCCCAGGAGCGCGAAGCCGTATTGGACATCCTCACCGAGGAGATTTCCGCCCCGGATCTGTCGAGCCCACCACTGAGCGCTGTGTACGTCGTCGATTCCGAGGCAGTTCCCTGTTATCTCGCTATCACGGTGCTCGAGATGGTGGTGGACAGTAGGTCACGCGAAATCCTGCTCGCCGACATCTTCGCCGCGTTCGGCCAGCGGCTGGCCGGCGAGGAGATCGCCCTGTTGCCGCCAACCACAACCTGGCACGAATGGTCGCAGCGCTGCGCGGCGCTCACCACTCACCCGGCGGTGCTGGAAAGCCGGGACTACTGGCTCGAGAACTCAACCAAGACAACCATGCACGTGGCTGATCACCATGTCACCGATCCACCCCGGACCGAGGACCTGGTGCGTCTGGGGTCGACGTTGACCGGGGAACAGACCGGTGAAATCGACCGCGCCCGCCGCAAGCTCCAGTTCACCATGGAGGAAGTTCTGCTCGCCGCGCTGAGCCGAACGATCGCACACACCGTCGACGAGGGAGTCATCGCGGTAACCCTGGCTGGGGACGGGCGATCCGTCCTCAAGCCCGACGTCGATCCACGCCGGACTGTGGGCGGTTTCGCGACGATCTATCCGCTGGCACTGAACTGCGCGGGCCGCGACAGTTCCCATGCGACGCAGGTGTTGGACGACGTGCACGACACCCTGATGGCCGTTCCACACCATGGCATAGGGCACGGGCTCTTGCGGTACCTCTATGGACCGACGGCCCGGACCCTTGGTCCTGTACCACCACCGGACATTTTCCTCTCCAACGAGGGCACGATTCCCGAATCGCCGTCCGGCGACGGACCTGTCCAGGTCGACCTCGACGCGGCAATGCCCCTGCGCGACAAGTTCCCAGGTCTGGGCCATGCCATCGAGCTACGGGTCTACCGCTCGTCCGGTGGACTGCATGTCGACTGGTGGTACGACACTCGGCGGCTCGAGCGGGCGAAAGTGGAGGCGCTCGTTGAGCGCTTCCCGGCCGCGCTCAGCGAACTGATAGAGGAAGCGATGGCCTCCGGTGGTCCAAGCAACGAATTAGGCGGTTCCACCGAGGAGCTCGGTTTGGTGGACTTGTCCGCGGAATGAGTCTCGTCCGGTTGAACCCGTAACGACAAAGAGAGAACTGATGCAGGAGAACCGATTGACCGCCCCAGACAAAAGCGTCATCGTCAGCGGGATCAGTAAGTCGTTTGGTGCCGTAGATGCCTTGCGCGACGTGAGCTTTGAGGTTGGTCGTGGTGAGGTGGTCGCACTACTCGGGCCAAACGGAGCCGGCAAGACCACCATGGTGGACATCTTGTCGACGCTCACGCGACCGAGCGGCGGCCATGCGAGCATCGCCGGGTTCGACGTCGTCTCTCAGGCGCCCAGCGTGCGTCGATCGATCATGCTCACGGGACAGCAGGTGGCGCTTGATGACATGCTCACGGGCCGAGAGAATTTGGTCCTGTTCGGTCGTTTGCAGGGGCTGACCAAGTCGGCCGCACGGTCCCGTGCGGAAGAACTTCTGCGCGAGTTTGACCTGGTCTATGCTGCGGACCGCCGCCTGAGCACGTATTCGGGTGGGATGCGGAGGCGAATAGACGTCGCCTGCGGTTTGGTGGTTCGTCCTGAGGTCGTGTTTCTCGATGAGCCCACTACCGGGCTTGATCCAAGGAGCAGGCAAACCATCTGGGATCTGGTAGCCGGCTTCAAGAACCTGGGGATCGCAACTCTGCTGACCACGCAGTATCTCGAGGAGGCAGACGCCCTCAGCGATCGGATCATTGTGATCGACCATGGTGTGATCGTCGCCGAGGGGACCGCGGATCAGCTCAAGGAGCGCACGGGAGGCAGTTACTGCGAAATAGTCCCACGGGATCTCCACGATCTGCCCGCCATAGTCGAGGCTCTCGGCACGCTGTTGCCCGAACAGAACCGGGCGGCACTGACGACCGCCTCGGATCGGATCGCCATGCCGGCGCCGGACGGCCCGAATACCCTCGTAGAGGCGCTATCTCGGCTCAACTCGGCGAATATCGAGTTGACCGACATTGCGCTGCGCCGGCCCTCACTTGACGACGTATTCTTGGCGTTGACAGCGGATTCCGCTCAGCCACCGGCGAGGGATGGCCGTGCGGTAGAGGTTCAAGCGGTGGATATCCTGGCCAGCGGTCCCAACAGCAGCAACGGAAAGCATCGACGGAACGGTCGCGGGTCAGCGCCGAGGACCGACGTGATGTCATGACCGCTGCATTGACTGCGGCCCGACCAAAACCCTCCACGTTCGGGCAGTGGTGGGTACTCACCACCCGGTTGGTTGCGCCGACGCTACGCAACGGGGAAGTAATCACCGCCGTGGTCGCGTCGGTGGTGTTCACTGCGGGGTGGTACATACCGTTGAACCACATCCTCGGTGCCAGGTCGGGGATGAGCAGCTATGCGCAGTTTCTGATGCCTTTGGTCGCACTCCAGGGGATCTCGTTCGCTGCAATCACCGGAGCTCTTCGTGCGGCGACCGACTCGGTGAAAGGCATCAATCGACGATTCGATTCCATGCCGAT
>JAOPWF010000530.1 GCA_025965815.1 Mycobacterium sp. | reverse complement strand
CGAGTTCGACGGTGCGCAACCTGGTCGGCATCGCCGGCAAGCCGCACGCACGCACCATCGTCGCCTGCATCGGCCCGAAGACCGCCGAGACCGCAGCCGAATTCGGGTTGCGCGTGGACGTGCAGCCCGAGACCGCAGCGGTGGGACCGCTGGTCGAGGCGCTGGCCGAGCATGCCGCCCGGCTGCGCGCGGAAGGGGCGCTGCCGCCGCCGCGCAAGAAGAGCCGCAGGCGCTAGTGCCCACTGGGCCTGACGGTCTTCGCGCAAGCGGCTCATCTATGCGCCATCGCCCACGCCGGCTGCGCTCGACGCCGGCGATGCGCCGCCTGGTGGCGGAGACCTCGCTGGAGCCAAGGCATCTGGTGCTGCCGATGTTCGTCGCCGACGGTATCGACGAGCCGCGCCCGATCGCGTCGATGCCCGGCGTAGTGCAGCACACCCGTGACTCGCTACGACAGGCGGCCGCCGGCGCGGTGGCCGCCGGGGTGGGTGGCCTGATGTTGTTCGGTGTTCCGCGCGAGGAGGACAAGGACGCCGTCGGTTCGGTGGGCTCGGCCGAGGACGGCATCCTCAATGTCGCACTGCGGGACCTGAATTCCGATCTCGGTACGTCGACCGTGCTGATGGCCGACACCTGCCTCGACGAGTTCACCGACCACGGCCACTGCGGGATATTGGACGGGTCGGGCCGAGTTGATAACGACGTCACCAACGCCCGCTATGTGGAACTCGCTGTGGCGCAAGCCCGGGCGGGCGCACATGTGGTCGGTCCCAGCGGCATGATGGACGGTCAGGTGGGCGCCATCCGTGACGGACTGGACGCGGCCGGATACACCGACGTCGTCATCCTGGCGTACGCCGCCAAATTCGCATCGGCGTTCTACGGGCCGTTCCGCGAGGCGGTGTCCTCCAGCCTGAAGGGCGATCGGCGCACCTATCAGCAGGACGGTGGCAACCGCCGCGAGGCAGTGCGCGAGATCGAACTGGACATCGACGAGGGCGCCGACATCGTGATGGTGAAGCCGGCGATGGCCTACCTCGACGTGGTGGCCGCGGCCGCCGAGGTCTCGCCCGTTCCGGTTGCCGCGTACCAGATTTCGGGTGAGTACTCGATGATCTGCGCGGCAGCCGCCAACGGCTGGATCGACGGGCAGGCCGCCGCGCTCGAGACGCTGACCGCCATCCGGCGGGCGGGCGCCGACATCGTGCTGACCTACTGGGCGGCCGACGTGGCGGGCTGGCTGGATTAAATGACTCGGCCGGGGGAGCCGGAAAAGCCGACGCGTCCAATGGATGTCGACACCGGTTTCGGACTGTGGCTTTCGGCGCTGCCGTTTATGGTCATCGGCTATCTCGTCGACGTGGTGAGCTCGCCGGTCCGCCAGTTGTCGGTGCTCGTCTACGCCATGTCAGCCGTGCTGGTGACAGTGATATGCGCGATCGTGGTGACCTTCCTGATGCTGATGCGCCAGGGGTATCGATGGGCCCGCACGCTGCTCACCGGTGGCGGCATCGCGTCGGTCGTCTACGTGGTCAGCAGCCTGTTGACCGTCGACCGCTCGCCGGTTGCGGCAGTCATCTACGCCGTCACCGGCATCATCGGCTCGGTGCTGATCGCCGGGGGCGTGTTCCTGTTGCACCGTCAGGATGCCCATACCTTCTTCACCAAGTGATGCCTCGGAGGGCTGGAGCGGAGCGACCCGGGAAATTGGCCAAGCTAGGCTGGGCCGACATGTCACCAACGCAGCCAACCCCGACGAGCCGGCCCCGCGCGGTCGACATCGCCTTCTGGTTGTCGCTGCTGGGCTCGGTCCTGGCGATCGTCGGTGGTTCGTTGGGCCTGACGAGGTCGTTCACGACGTCCCCGGATTCGTTCGCCACATCGCTGACTGAAGCGCAGGTGCACCAGATACTGGTGTTGCACGGTGGCGTCGGTGCGGTGTTCATCGTCGCGGGGTTGGCCCTCGGTTTTCTCGCCGGCCGCACCCGCAACGGGGACAAGCGGTTTCGTCGCGCGCTCGCCGCGCTCGCGGCTGCGCTGGTATTGCTGGTGTTCGTCGTCGCGCTCCTGGCGCCCTACGCCCTGGAAATCATCGCGCTGATATCGGTGATCCCGATCGCTGTGGCTGCCACCCTGTACACGCGGCCGGGCGCGGCGGCCTGGTTCGACGCCGTCGATCACGGAGCACAGCCCGATGGATGAGAAAGTCCTGTTCTTCGAGCCCGGCGCCAGCTGGGTTTGGGTGCTCGCCGGGCCGGCATCCGGGATTGCGATGCTGCTCATTCAGCTGTCCACCGGCTACGGACTGCAGCCGCTGGTCCCCCTCGTCTTTCTGGTGCTGGTGACAGGTTTCGTCGCGATCCAGGTCAAGGCGGCCCGCATCCACACCTCGGTCGAGCTCACCCCGACGACGTTGCGCGAGGGCGCCCAGATCATCCACACCAAGGAGATCCTGCGGGTGTTCCCCGACCCGGAGAACACCATGGGGACACGCGCCGAGGTGGCCAAGTGGCAGTCCTCCCGGGCGCTCGGCGAACTGACCGGCGTGCCGCGGGGGCGGACGGGAATCGGCCTCAAACTGGCCGAGGGCCGTACGGTTCAGGCCTGGGCCCGGCGGCATCGCGACCTGCGGGCGGCATTGACCGATCTAGTGGAAGAACGGCAGGCCCAGCACAGCGACGGGGACAGGGACGGCCAGTCGTGAGTACCCGGCGTCGCGCGGTTATCCAACTCGTCCTGGCGGCCGTTGCACTCGTGGGCTGCGGGATAAGCTGGTCGCAGTCGCATACGACGGTGGACGTCGCTCCCGTCACCGACGGCGAGCCGAGCACCACATCGGTGGTCTATTACCCGCCGATGGTGGTGCTGACGTTGCTGCTCGCCACCGTGGCCGGCGTGCTCACCGTCCTGGCGGTCAGCGGGCTGCGCCGGGCCGGCTCGACCGGCGCGCGGCGACCAGCCGCTGATTGTCAGCCGCGCCAAGGCCATTGATGATCGCACCCGGATTTCCTCGCGGAGCATCCCGACGCGGTGGCGGTGCATCTGGGCTGCCGGTCGGACGCGTTACCGACCGGACACCGGCGAGCGTGTTGCGCACATATTGCACCCAGCGGTTGGTACAGAGTGCGGAATCTGTAACACTGTTCCACATGACCGAGTTGTCTGAGACTCCGCAACGCACCGGACCGTCGGAAGACGCCCTGCCACTGGGCCCGCAGTCGCTGGTCTGGCGCTACTTCGGCGACAACAGGATGTTCCTGATCGGCCCCCGACCCGCGGTGCTGCAGAACATGCTGGCCGAGTTGGGGCAGGGCGTGCTGGACCATTCGGTGTTCTTCGAAGACACCGCGGCGCGGGTGAAGCGGTCGCTGCCGCCGATCTTCATGACGGTTTACGGGTCCGAGGACGACAACCCCGGGCAGCAGGTGCGCGACTTCCACCACGCGATCAAGGGCGACATGCCCAGCCAAAATGGAAAGATTGAGCGCTACCACGCGCTTGATCCCGACACGTACTTCTGGGCGCACGCCACCTTCGTCGAGCAGGTGCTGTACTTCGCGGACACCTTCGTCAAGCGTCTCACCAACGCCGAGAAGGAGCAGATCTACCTCGAGTCCAAGACGTGGTACCGCCGCTACGGCGTCAGCGACCGCCCACTGCCCGCCGACTACGCCGCGTTCGAGCGGTACTGGCATCGCATGCTCGACGAGATCCTGGTCGCGCACCCCACCGCGAAATACGGAATCGGCTATGTCACCAAGGGCTTCCCGTGCCCGAAGGGGGTGCCGCCCGCCGTCTGGCGGGTGGTGGCGTTGGCGTTCGATCCCGTCGCCGCGTTTCTGACCACCGGCGGCCTGCCGCCGCGGGCCCGAACCCTGCTCGGGCTGCCGTGGAGCGCGCGAAAGGAGCGGCGGTATCAGCGCTTCGCCGCGCTGTGGCGCTCCCGACCGGTCAACTGGTTGTGGGACCGGCTGCCAATGCGGCTGCGGTGCAACGGATATGCCCAAGCCGGGTATGAACGCGCCTGATCCCTCGACCGAAGACATCCTCGACGCCGCGGCCGTCGAGTTCGAACGGCACGGCTTCCGCCGGGTGGCCCTCGACGACGTCGCCCGGCGCGCCGGGGTGAGCCGGACGACCATCTACCGCCGGTTCGCCGGCCGCGACGAACTCGTCGCCGCCGTCATCGACCGCGAAAACGCCGCACTGTTGGCCGGTATCGCCGACGAGCTGAAAAATGCCGGGCCGCAGTCGAATTACTATGTCGAGGCGTTCACCGCGTCCATTCTGCGGTTCCGCCGCCACCGGGTGCTGGAGCGGATGATCACCGACGAACCGGCGCTGGCGCTGGAACTGGCGCATCAGCACTACGGCGCCGCCGTCGGGCGGATCGCCGACGCGCTGCGGGCCATCTTCCCTGACGGATTCGCCGACCGGATCGGCGAGCGGGCGGTCGACGAACTCGCCGAGAACATCCTGCGCTACGCCATGGTCGCACTGCTGCTGCCCGGGTCGCCGTTGACGACTGCCGACGACATCCGGGATTTCGCGACGAAGCACTTTCTGCCGACCCTGCCCGCCGCGTTGCGTGCGGTGCCGGTTTAGACCCGACGCCCCGGGTCACACTCAATACATGCGGTGGATCGTCGACGGCATGAACGTGATCGGGAGCCGCCCGGACGGTTGGTGGAAGGACCGCCGGGGCGCGATGGCGACGCTGGTCGACCGGCTTGAGCACTGGGCTGCAGATGAGGGCAACGACGTGACAGTGGTGTTCGAACGCCCACCGTCGCCGCCGATCAACTCATCGGTGATCGGTGTCGCGCATGCACCGAAAGCGCACGCCAACTCGGCCGACGACGAGATCGTCCGGATGGTGCGGGCCGACGCCCGGCCGCAGGACATCAAGGTCGTGACCTCCGACAGCACGCTTTCGGATCGGGTCCAGGAGGCAGGCGCATCCGTCTACCCGGCGACCAACTTCCGCAACCTCGTCGACCCGCGGTAGCTCTAGATCGGCGGGTAGCAGTCGTAGGTGTCGTGCGCGACGATCCGGCCGTCGCGGACGGTGAGGAAGCCGGCCATTTCGGCGACCAGCTCGGTGCCCGCGGCGAACCGTTCGTTGTCTGCTGCGACGGTGCCCCGCCACCCCGACGGCACCGCGGCACGCTCACCCGCGACCAGGATCTCGTGGATGACGAACTGCCGATCCGACTGCAGCTGCTTGCCCGCGTCGAAGCCGGCGAGCGCCGCCTCCCGGTCGCGTTGCGCACCCCGCGGTGCTCGGTCATCACCACGGCGGGGTCCAGCACCGCCCGCAGATCGTCCCGCGACGACGACAGGTCGCCGACCACCGCGAAGTACCGCCGAACCACGCCGTCGACGCTGTCCTCGACGGTCATGTGCGGGTCAGCAACACGGCCGATTCGAAGGGCAGGACGGAGAACAGCGGTCGCCACGGCCCGGTGACCGACGGCGCCGCCTCCGCCTTGGTCATCACCCGCGGATCGGTCACCCCGAAGGTCCTGCCGTAGCGCCGCAACCGCCCGCCGCCCGCCGCGGTGAGGTTCTTGAGCCAGTCGCGGTTCGGTCCGTAGGTCAACAGGATCGCCACCCCGTCGTCGGTGCTGAACACCGTGAGCGGTGTCCGGTAACGCTTGCCGGAGCGCCGTCCGACATGCTCGAGAATGCCGAAGGTCGGCGCCCAGCCCGCCCACAACCGTTGCACCGGGTTGGTGACATGACGATTGAACCGTGCAAGCCATTGCGGTAACTGCATGAATGCCATCAAACTCGTGGTCATGGCCTACCTCAAGCCCCCGTGGTTCACCGCCAAGATCTTCAACAAGATCGCCATGGCGACCGGACTGAGCAATACCGAGACGCTGACGGTGACCAAGCGGGGCAGCAGGGAGCCGCAGAAGATTCCGGTCGTGACCGTCGACGTGGACGGCGTGAAGTATCTGGTGTCCACCAGGGGCGAATCGCAGTGGGTCAAGAACGTGCGGGCCAACCCCAAGGTCAGCCTGAGCAGCAAGGCCGGCAGCACCGATTACTTCGCCACCGAGACGCCGGTCGGGACCAGGCACCCGGTCCTGGACGCCTACAAGGTCAAGGCCGGGAAGGTCGTCGAAGGCTACTTCAACAAGCTGCCGAACGAGGCCGACCACCCCGTGTTCGCGCTAACGCCGGAATGATCCCCGGGTCGCTTCGCTCCTGCCCGCCGGAGTGATCAACTACACCCTGTAGTCGACAACCTCGGATCTGCTGGAACACTGGTGGCCATGCGCAGTACCGATCTGTCCGCCACGCTGTTCGAACAGGCCTGCGCCGTCATCCCGGGCGGCGTGAATTCGCCGGTGCGGGCCTTCAACGCCGTCGGCGGCACCCCGCGGTTCATCACCTCCGCGAAGGGCTACTGGCTGACCGACGCCGACGACAACACCTACGTCGACCTGGTCAGTTCCTGGGGCCCGATGATCCTGGGCCATGCCCACCCCGCCGTTGTGGAGGCGGTGCAACGCGTGGCGGCGTCCGGGCTGTCCTTTGGTGCGCCGACGCCCGCTGAGACCGAACTGGCCACCGAGATCATCGGACGGGTTGACCCGGTCGAGCGGGTGCGGCTGGTCAACTCCGGCACCGAGGCCACAATGAGTGCGATCCGGTTGGCCCGCGGTTTCACCCGTCGCGCCAAGATCGTCAAGTTCAGCGGCTGCTACCACGGTCACGTCGACGCGTTGCTCGCCGACGCCGGGTCGGGCGTCGCGACGCTGGGCCTGCCGTCCTCGCCGGGTGTCACCGGGGCCACCGCCGCCGACACGATCGTGCTGCCCTACAACAACATCGACGCCGTCGAGCGGACCTTCGCGCAATTCGGCGAGCAGATCGCCGCGGTCATCAGCGAGGCCAGCCCGGGCAACATGGGCACCGTCCCGCCGCTGCCCGGCTACAACGCCGCGCTGCGCCGGATCACCGCCGATCACGGCGCGCTGCTGATCCTCGACGAGGTGATGACGGGCTTCCGGGTCAGCAAGGCCGGTTGGTACGGCCTGGATCCGGTGCCCGCTGACCTGTTCACCTTCGGCAAGGTGATGAGCGGCGGGCTGCCTGCGGCCGCGTTCGGCGGGCGCGTCGAGGTGATGGAGCGGCTCGCCCCGCTCGGCCCGGTGTATCAGGCAGGCACGCTGTCCGGGAACCCGGTGGCGATGGCCGCCGGACTGGCCACGCTGCGCGCCGCCGACGATGCGGTGTACGCGGCGCTGGACGCGAACGCCGACCGGCTGGCCGCGCTGCTGTCCGGGGCGTTGACTGAAGCCGATGTGCCGCACCAGATTCCGCGCGCAGGCAACATGCTCAGCCTGTTCTTCAGCGATTCTCCGGTCACCGACTTCGCGTCGGCGCGGGCCACCGAGACCTGGCGCTACCCGGCCTTCTTCCACGCCCTGCTGGACCAGGGCGTCTACCCGCCGCCCAGCGCGTACGAGACCTGGTTCGTCTCCGCCGCCCTCGACGACGACGCGTTCGACCGCATCACCGCCGCGCTGCCTGCCGCCGCCCGCGCGGCCGCCGAAGCCACCGAGCCCGGGGCTTGATATGAGCGAGCGAACCACGGTGCACGCGATGCGCCACGGCGAGGTGTACAACCCCGAGAAGATCCTCTACGGGCGACTGCCCGGCTACCGGCTGTCAGACAAAGGACAGGCCCAGGCGCAGGCCGTCGCCGACGCCCTTGCCGACAACGACATCGTGCTGGTGGTGGCGTCGCCGCTGCAACGTGCGCAGGAGACGGCGGCGCCGATCGCCGCCCGCCACAACCTGACCCTCGAGACCGACCCCGACCTGATCGAGTCGACCAACTTCTTCGAGGGCCGCCACGTCTCACCCGGCGACGGCGCGTGGCGCGACCCGCGGGTGTGGTGGCAGTTGCGCAACCCGCTGCGGCCGTCATGGGGCGAGCCGTACCAGGACATCGTGGCGCGGATGACCACGGCCATCGACAAGGCGCGTGCCCGCGCCGTGGGTCACGAGGCGGTCTGCGTCAGCCACCAGTTGCCGGTGGAGACGCTGCGCAGGGCGCTGGAGGGCAAGAAGCTCTGGCACGACCCGCGCAAACGCCAGTGCAATCTGGCGTCCCTGACATCGTTCGTCTACGACGGTGACAGCCTCGTCGACGTCCGCTACTCCGAGCCGGCGGGTCGCTGAGAACGTGAAGTGGCTGGCCCTCCCGATCGCGGCGGCGGCCGCGGTGCTGGTCGGCTGCTCGACCGGCGACGACGCTGTGGCACAGGGCGGCACCTTCGAATTCGTCGCACCCGGCGGGAAGACCGACATCTATTACGACCCGCCCGACAATCGCGGGCGCCCCGGACCGTTGACCGGACCCGACCTGATGGACCCCGCCAAGACGATCTCGCTGGACGACTTCGCGGGCAAGGTCGTCGTGATCAACGTTTGGGGCCAGTGGTGCGGGCCGTGCCGCTCGGAGATCGGTCAGTTGGAGAAGGTGTACGACGCCACCCGCGCCGACGGGGTCGCCTTCCTTGGCATCGACGTCCGGGACAGCAATATCGACGCTCCTCGGGATTTTCTTGTCGACCGCAAGGTGACGTTCCCGTCCATCTATGACCCCTCGATGCGCACCATGATCGCGTTCGGGGGCAAGTATCCGACCACGGTGATCCCGTCCACGCTGGTGCTGGACCGTCAGCACCGAGTGGCGGCGGTGTATCTGCGTGAACTGCTCGCCGAGGACCTGCAGCCCGTCGTAGCGCGGCTGGCGGCCGAATCAGCCGCCGGGAAGCCGACGTCACCATGACCGGGTTCGCCGAGACCGCCGCCGCCGGTCCGCTGCTGGTGGCGCTGGGCGTCTGCGCCCTCGCCGGGCTGGTGTCGTTCGCCTCGCCGTGCGTGGTGCCGCTGGTCCCCGGCTACCTGTCCTACCTGGCCGCCGTCGTCGGCGTCGAGGAGACCGAGACGGGGGCGGTGAAGGCGCCGCCCGCATCGAGGTGGCGGGTGGCCGGATCGGCCGGGTTGTTCGTCGCCGGGTTCACCGCGG
>JAOPWF010000514.1 GCA_025965815.1 Mycobacterium sp. | reverse complement strand
GCTCGGGCTGTACGGCGCGTCCGCGGATCGTTCGACGGCCGGCCGGCGGCGGCTCAACGAGATGCTCGAGACGTTCCCGATCTTGGCGGAGAAGCGGTCGCAACCAGCCGCGCAGCTCTCGGGCGGGCAGCAGCAGCAGCTCGCGATCGCCCGCGCCCTTGTCCAGGCGCCGCGGTTGCTTCTGCTGGATGAGATGTCCATGGGCTTGGCGCCGACCGTCGTCGCCGAACTGTTCCGCATCGTCGGGGGACTGCGCGACCGCGGCATCGCGGTCATCATGGTCGAGCAGTTCGTCGGCCAAGCCCTCAAGGTCGCCGACAGCGTCCTCGTGCTCGAGCAAGGTCGGGTCGTCGCCGCCGGGAAGCCCAGCGACCTGACCGACGACGACGTCGCCGCCGCCTACCTCGGGGGGAGCGAAGCCCACAAGACCGTTCACATCCCGCCGCCCCCCGCCACCGCCCGCGAAGCCATCCAGATCGACGTCCCCGGACGCGACATCCGCGACCTCGAGCGCCTCGCCGCCGCCAACGCAACGACCGTATCGACCCTCCTCCAGGGCAGCATCGACACTCTGCTCGCGGAACGCACATGACCGGCGACCCACGCCGACCTGTCACCGGCCGAGCCCCGCTCTGGTGGGCGGTCGCTGCGACCTGCCTCTCCCTCATGCCCACCGCCGCCGTGCTGGCGCTCGCCGAGCCAGCCTCCGCCGCAACGACAACCAAGCCAGGCCCCGCGCTCAGCAGGTTCGCCCTCACCACGACAGGAGCCCCACTGGTCGCCAGCGGAACCATCGCTGCCGGCGGTGGACTGCTGCTCACCGACCAGGGCGCCGCCACCGTGACAGGACGGCTCGATAACAGCCCCAGCGCGCAGGCGATCGCCGTTGCCGTCGAACCCGGCCAGACCCTCCGCAGCCTGTCGGCATCCAACGGCGGCCCGACCGTCCCCGGAGCATCGGCGCAGTACCCCGGAGGCCCCGCGACCGCGACCGACACCACCGTCGGATCGACCGCCGCCACCGCAACCGCGCACACCGCATCGGCCACCGCACGTGCCGACAGCACCGACCTTGCAGCAACAGCCACCGAGACGCTTTCCACCAACACCCAAGGCGACGTGCTCGCGGCCCGAGTCACCAGCAGGTCGGGCGCCGTCACCATCGCGGGGATCTTGACGATCGGCAACGTCGTCGGCACCGCAGGCGTCGGATACGACAACAAGGGACATCACGCCACCGCAGCTGTCTCCGTGACCTCTGCGAGCGTTGCCGGTCAGCCCGTCAGCATCGACTCGACCGGCGTCCACGCGCTCGGAACCACAGTTCTGCCGATCCCCGGCGGAGGACTCCCAACACCTGTTGCCAGCATCCTGGCCAAGGCGGGCGTCAGCATCTCGTTCCTGCAACCCGTGATGAGCACGACAAGCACAGGCGCGCTCGCCGACAGCGGCGCCCTGGTCATCCACGAGACGACTCCCGATCTCACCTCCGGGATCACGACCGTCTCCAGCGCCACCGACATCACTCTCTACCTCGGCCGGGCACAAGCCACCCTCTCCGACGCCGCCACTGGACCGTCCACGGACGTCATCCCGCCGCCCTCCGCGACCAGCCCGCAACCGACCACGACGTCCGCGCCGGCGGAAGGGATCGGCACCAGCCCGAGCGGACCCACGCCGTCTGGGGTCTGGCCCGGGCCATCCCTAACGCCGGCAGCCTCGCCCCGCCGGCTCCTTGGTCACCAAATCGGCGCCGTCACCGCCTTTGCGGCACTCGAGACGTGGCAACTGCTCACGCTCGGCATCATGACCTTGACCGCCATCAACACCCGGCAACGACGCACCTCTCCGCAGCTGTGCCCCTGTCCGCCAGCCGCGGTCAGCCGATGACCACAGGACCGGACATCGGTGCGGACCGACTGCGATGCGTGCACTGCGGAGCCCACTACGCACCAGCCCTCGTCAAGCAACGCTGCCCCGTCTGCCGCACCCCAGCACGAGGGCCGACCCACATCCACCAAACCACCCGGGACACGGACGACCACATGCCGCTCATCGTCGCCCTCGCGACAGTCACGAACCTTCTCGTCCTCGCCATTCTCGCTGCCTACCTCATCTCATGAGAGGCAGGCGGGCCAGACACTGCGGACTCTGCCGCGCTCGGGCCCGTTTCGCCTTGGGTGGCGTCGAAGAAGACTGCGGCCGCAGCCCGAGCCGGGGTGAGCGACCGTCGACGCGAGATCACCGCCGGCTACCCCGGCCGAGCCATCCCGCAGCTCGCCCGCACCGCAACCATGGACGATCCCGAGGCGCTACGTCGCGACGTCCTCCATCAGCATCTGGAGCGGATCGTCGTGCACTCCCACCCCGGCCTCACCAAGCCGCCGCCAGACTGGCCCGGCCGGGCCGCGCAGATGCTACGCCGACTCGACATCCACTGGACCAACGGCGGCGCCAACCTCCGCGGTGACCTCCCCGCGCTGCCGACCGCAGCGACGTCGACAACTCAACCCGTGTCCGCCGCTTGGACCGCCCCGCGGCAGCAGGCCCGGTCGCGAACGCCACGTGGAGTGGTGCCAATTTTGTGCCATTCCCCTCCGGACCAGACCCATCACGACCCCACGAGACCCCGAAAACGCCCGCCCGCCACGCTCAAACCGCCCCCGGCCTGACCACCTCGCGGGGCGCCCGACTCAGAATCCCTGAGTTGCTCGTGCGAGCCGCTATTCGGACTGTTGTTCTTGGCCTGACGCTCGCGGAAGCGTAAGCGTTGAACCCGGAGTTCGGAGAGGATCTCCGTCATGAGCGTGAGTCCGGGAGGTGTCGTCAGTACTGCACTTCGCCTGCTCATCGACTCGAACTTCTTCATCGCGCTCGAGCCGTACGGAGGCAAGCTCGAACCCGGACAGCCGATCGCCGCAGAGGTCATCCGGCTCGCTGCTGAGCAGGGCCATCGCGTCTTCGTGCACCCCGCGACGCGCGACGATCTTCTCGAGGCGACCGACCCGACACTCCGGGCGCAAAGACTCGCTGAGCTGGACAAGTTCCCAGTGTTGGAGGAGGGCGGGCTGCCAGTCGCCCTGACCGACGAGCTGGGCGAGCCGCCGCCGGGCAGCAACGATCACCGCGATCTGCGCCTCTTGGCGGCTCTGCACAACAACGCCGTCGCGTACCTGATCACCGATGACGGCGCGCTGAGGAAGCGCGCGGGACGTGTTGGCCTGGGCGACCGGGTGCTCAGTCGCCTCGATGCCGTCGAGATGCTGCGGCAGCTTGCGCCGAGTCTGCTGACCCCGCCACCGAGGGTTCGGGCCGTTGCTGCCTACGCACTCGACGGAGACCAGGCGAT
>JAOPWF010000511.1 GCA_025965815.1 Mycobacterium sp. | reverse complement strand
GCCCAGGCGATCTCGCCGGGCAGCGTGATCTGCATGCCCATGGCCAGAGTCTGCGATGTCCCGTTCACGTCGGGAGCGGGATTGATGAACGTGAAGTTTCTCCTGGCGGTGTCGCCGGATACCGCGGCGCACATGTCGGTCAGCGCTTGGTGAGCGAGCTCCCGTCGCCATATGAATGGCACACCCGCCGGCACCGGCCCGTCCGTCAGCTGGATCAATTGCGCGTCGTACTGCCACTGGCCGCGAAGGTGCAGCTTGTCCAGCTTCTTATCGAACTCAGCCAGGTTCGGAGCGGACTCCTGAGTCGTCGTCATATCCCTTGTCCTCGTGAAGGAACCGCGGTGCTGCGTGAGCGTTTGTGATCCACGCCGTCGTCCGCCTGCCGGAGCGTGTGTACCGCGGGCCTGCAGCGTAGGTCCCGGGAGGACCGTGCCGGTGATGACGACGCAGCGCTGAGGCTAGCACCGGGCAAGCCGGACGACAAGACACATAGAATGGATTGTGTCTATTCAGTATCCAGTGCGTCTCCCGCTCTCGAGGCAGCTGATGAACAGTGGGGACCAGGTACCGCCGAAGACGGGAGTCCGCAGGCGACAGATCACTTGGATATTGTCCATTTCATCTCTTTCCTCTGCAGAGCGGGAATACACTCTGCACAGCGGGAAGGAGAAGGAGATCCGATGGTGGCGAACACCGATACCCTCGCACGCATCTTCGACGCAACGTACGTGGCCTTGGCGCGGAGCGGCGCCCGCGGGTTGTCGATGACAGATGTCAGCGCCGAGGCAGGGATATCTCGCGGGACCCTCTACCACTATTTCAGCTGTAAGCAGGATCTGCTCAGTGCCATCGCGGTGCAAGTCGAGAAGCTGTTCCAGGACGCGGTGATCACCGCCGTGCAGGACCGGCCCGAACTCGACGTCCGCATCCGGGTGGTCATCGAGGCCATGACCGACGTGGGCCGTTCCCATCCCGAGGCCCTGCAGGTGATCGCTTTGGAACCAGGGTTCGGTGTTGAATTCCTCCAACAGATCTTCCCGGATTTCGTCGCGGTTCTGGAGGAGCTGCTGGCACCCGCGCTGAAGCTGACATCCGCGGTTCGGTTGATGGGGCTCACCAGCGGCCAGCTCTCCGAACTGATCCTCCGTATCGTGATGTCGGCCTACGTATTGCCGACCCGGGACCTGGGCGATATTCCGCGCGCGATCCTGGCGTTGCCATGCCTGAGCGACGCAGGACCCGACCTTCACCTGGTCGGCGGCCCCAGTGGCCGAATCGGCTGACAATCAAGCGTCGCGCGATCGCGGCGATGACGGCTTACCCGGTCGCGCCGGCTCCCGCCGGTCGCCCTTCAGTCGGTGGACTGGGCGCGACGCACGGTGATGGCGCTGTCCGGGCATGCCGCCGCGCCCCGGCACGCCTGAGCCTCCAGTTCGGCGGGCACGCTCTCGGGCGCCACGGCGTAGCCCGCGTCGTCGATCGAGTAGACGTCCGGACCCTCGGTGGCGCACAGGGTGTACCCACAGCACTTCGACCGGTCGACGGTGATGAGAAGTTTTGGCTGACTGTCTGCCATGGTCGGCGCCTCCGATGGCCTTGGGTGCGGAACAGGCTGAGGTTTGTTCCGATAGTAGACATACTACCCATATAGTGTCTCATACGATTAGAACATCTCATTCGTGAAGGATTGCGGCCATGGGGCATCGGTGCGCACAATGACTGACTCGAAACATCGGCTGGCCGAACTGAATCCGGTCTCGTCCGATCCCCTGGAGTTACGAGCGGCATTCGGCTGTTTTCCCAGTGGCGTGACGGCTGTGTGCGCCATCGGCGATGATGGCAAGCCCGTCGGGATGGCGGCGAGCTCGTTCGTCTCGGTGTCGGTCGATCCACCGCTGGTAGGAATCTGTATCCAGCAGACTTCCACTTCCTGGCCGCGGTTACGGGGCGTCGCGCGACTCGGCTTGAGCGTGCTGGCGCAGGGGCAGGAGCATGCGTGCCTGCGCCTGTCCGGAAAGGGGGACCGCTTCAGCGCGATCGAGTGGCTTCCGACAGATGACGGCGCCGTGTTCGTGCCGGGCGCATCGGTGTGGTTGGACTGCTCCATTTTCAAAGAGGTTGGGGCGGGCGACCACAGCATCATCATGCTGCAGATTCACCGGCTACACACCGATGCCGGTGTGGCGCCGCTGGTATTCCACGGCAGTCAGTTCCGTCGACTCGAGGCCGTCGCACCATCCGCACCGCCCACGTCGGAGTAACCCAACTGATCGCCATCAGGAATTCATAAGCGCGCCAACAGATCACCGCCGCCACCTCGGCAACGGTTGACCCCCGCCCCACCGTGTGAGTTCTTGTCCCCGGCCACCGCGACGGCCAACGGCCGGTCCGGAAAGAAATAAGACCAAAGCCCTTGACCCGACAGTGAAACTGAACACATAATACGAGTTGTGTTCAAGTAAGGCTATCTATTGAGAGGCGGCATCGGCCGCTGCCCTGAGCGCTTGGTCAACTGGAGGGACTGCATGACAGCCATTGAGGCCGACACCACCACGGTGCTCGACGCGATCCGGGAGCTCGCACCTGAGATTGCCGAACGGGCCAACGAGATCGAAGGGACCAAGGCGGTGCCGCCCGATCTGCTCGACAGGCTCACCGCCGCCGGAGCGTTCCGCATGTTCGTCCCCCGCCAGTACGGCGGCGAAGAGATGAGTCTGTCCGCGGCCATGGCTGTTATCGAGGAGGTCTCCCGCGCTGATGCGTCGGCAGGATGGACGGTGATGATCGGGGCCGACTTCGCCCCCGTATTCGCTCGGTTCCCGCAGCACATCCTCGACGGCGAGATCTATCCCGACGGACCGGACACGATGGCGCGCGGTGCTTTTGCGCCCAAGGGGGTCGCGGTCCGTACCGACGGCGGCTATGTCGTCAACGGGCAGTGGCCACTCGCGAGCGGAAGTTATGAGCACCAGTGGGTGATGGGTAGCTGCATCGTGCTTCAGAACGGCGCGCCTGTCATGACCGACATGGGTGTACCCGAGATGGTGCTGGCGATGGTGCCAACCCACGAGGCTCAATTCCTGCAGACGTGGGACTCGATCGGTCTGCGGGGGACGAACAGCAACGACTTCGTCCTCAAGGACGTATTCGTGCCGGACCAGCACACGGGTCAGTTCTTCGGCCCGGCGAGTGTGGACACCACGCTGTTCAGGCTGCCCGCCCGGCTGGCGCTGGGTCCCACCCATGTCGCGGTCGTCATGGGTATCGCCGAGGGCGCCCTTGGCGACCTGCGCCAGCTGGCCAAGACGAAGCGACCGGCCTTCAATCCCACCCTGCGGCTGGCTGAGGATCCCGTCTTCCAGTATCGGCTGGGCCAGCTCGACATCCGGTTGACCGCCGTTCGGGCACTGGCCGAGAAAGAGGTTGCGCTGATGTGGGAGGCGGCGGCCGCTGGCGAATCTCTGTCGCCGCTGGCCGCGACCCGTCAACGTGCGATGGTGGCACGGGCCCACACCGAGTGCGTCGAGATCGTCAATGAGGCGTTCGGATTGGCGGGCAGCAATGCCATGTACAACACCTCGACGTTGCAACGACGCCTGCGCGACGTCCGCACCGCGGCACAGCACGCCGCGGCCAGTGCGGAGATCTACACGATTGTCGGCGCGCTGCTGGTCGGTGAGGACGTCCCGCCGGCCGCACTGGCTTAGCGGGTTGCCATGACGACAGCCATGATGACCACGCAGGCGATGACGATTCACTGGGAACTCACCCGGCTGAACAATGCCTTCGCTTACTTCATGGACAACGGCGATTTCGAAGCGATGATCGCGCTGTTCACCCCGGACGCATTGTTCGACCGCGCCGGGATCGTCCACCACGGTCACGACGAGTTGCGGCAGGGCATGGCGGAGCGGCCCAAGGTGACGACCCGGCACCTGCTCGCCAACTTTCATGTCACCAGGGCTGACGACGACGCCGCCGAGGCGGTGGTCTGCGCCATGGTCTATCACGGTCCGGTGTCGGAGGGCGGCGAGCCGGTGGTCTACGCCACGGACACCGGGCGGATCATCGAATTCCACGACCAGTACACGAAAACCGCAGCAGGATGGCGTATTTCATCCCGGATCGCACGCCCGATATTCACCCCCGAGGTATGGCCGTGACCGGCCCAGGAAAGGAGAGCAAGTCGCATGGCTGAAAAGCACGACGATGTGTTGGCCACCGTGGAGCAGTTCGTCGCCGCGCTGACCACAGGCGACGCCGCGACGCTCGACGCGCTATTCACCGACGATGCGGTGATCTGGCACAACTACGACCAGGTCGGGCAGCCGGCCAGGGAGGCACTGGCGGCACTGGCCGGCCTCGTCGTGCTGCAGCCCCGCTACGAGATCGCGGGCCGCGACATCGTGGACAACGCCTGCGTGCAACGCCACGTCGTCCACATCACGCTGCCCGGCGGACAGCCGGCATCCATTCCCGCCATTCAGCGGATCTCGGTGGTGGACGGCCGTATCCGGCGGATCGACGAGTACATGGACTCGGCCCAGATGGCGGCCGCGGTGCAAGCCCTGCAAGCCAGTCCGCAAGCCAGCGTCTGATCGTTCTGCCTGTTCCCCACGACGAGAAAAGGACACTGTAATGCCCGCAATCACAGACAAGTTCACCGGTGAACCTGTCCTGAAGCTCCAGCGACTCGGCCACGGCACCCTGGAGACGGTCGACATCGCCAGGGCGCGCCGCTTCTACGAGGAAGTGCTTGGCTTGGAGGTCATCCAGCCCAGCAGCAGATCGATGATGATCCGGCTCGGTACCAACCACGCGTACGCGGTGGTGGAGACCGGCAAGGAGAGTTCGATGTCGATGCTGGCACACAACGGGCTCGACGTGGGCAGCGTGGAGGAGGTCCACGCCGCGCATAAGAAGCTGGTCGAGATCAAGGACCAGTGGGGCATCAAGCAGATCACCGAGCCGCGCCACATGCACGGGGACACCTCCTTCTATTTCACCGACCCTGACGGCAACTGGTGGGAGATCGTCGCGGTACGCGAGCACGGCTACACCGCCGACTTCGCCGATCCGGAACGCGACCTGACCGGCCTGCACGAGTTCGACGGTGAGGCCGGGAACGTGAACTTCAGCCACACCCATGACCCCGACTTCCGCGCGCGGGTGCGTGAGGTCGTCGAGGCCAAGGCCGGCTCCGAGAGCAACGCGTAATGAGCCGTCTGGACGGCAAGGTCGCCGTCGTCACCGGGGCCGGTAAGGGGATCGGGCGGGGAATCGCCCGACGGTTCGCCCGCGAGGGGGCCAAGGTCATCGTCGCCGAATTCGATGCCGACGCCGGCAAGCGAGTCGCCGACGACCTCGGTGACCTCGGCGGTGAAGGACTGTTCGTGCAGACCGACGTGTCGCAGAAAGCGGACATTGAAGGCGCCGTTGCAGCCGCGCAGGAGTCTTTCGGCGGCCTGGACGTTCTGGTGAACAATGCGATCTCGTTGACCCCGGACGTCCCGCTGGAATACAAGACCGACGAGATGCTCGAGCAGACAATGAAAGTTGGGCTGTGGAGCGTCTGGTGGGGCATGCAGACCGCATTCCCGGTCATGAAGGCCGCCGGTGGCGGCCGGATCATCAACTTCTATTCGATCGACGCCGACAACGGCAACTGGTTGCACGGTGACTACAACACCGCGAAGGGCGGTGTGCAGGCGCTGACCCGGACCGCCGGTTTCCAATGGGCCCGGCACAACATCGGTGTCAACGCCATCGCTCCGATCGCCGCATCGGCTGCCTTCGAACAGATGGTGGCCGACAACCCCGCGCTGGGTGAGGCGATTCCGATGATGATCCCGATGGGCCGGATGGGCGACCCGGAAGGCGACATCGCGCCGGTGGCAGCGTTTCTGGCCAGCGAGGAGGCCCGTTTCATCACCGGGGCCACCATCCCGGTTGACGGCGGTCTGCACGTGCCGCGGCTGAACACCCGGCCGCCGGACCCCTCGGTATTCGACTCAATGTCCGGCAGTCCCGGGCATGACAACAAGTAGAAGGAGGATTCGGCGTGACCATAGATGAGGTGAAACACGCTCCGACCGGACCTGTCCTGTCAGACGGGACCCCGCTGTCGGAGCTGATCGACAAGGACTTCCGGGAAGTCTCGCTTCGGGTTCTGACCGACCCCGAGCTCTACCAGCTGGAGCTGAAACACCTGTTCGCCAAGGCGTGGACGGTGGTGGCGCACGAGGACGAAGTCCCGAATGTCGACGACTACGTACTGCGGTATGTCGGCGAGGACCAGGTGATCGTCAGCCGGGCCGCGGACAACACCTTCACGGTGGCGCTCAACGTGTGCGCGCACCGAGCGGCCAAGGTGTGCCGGTTCGAGGCCGGCAACGCCAAGACGTTCCAATGTGCCTACCACGGTTGGGTTTACAAGTCCGACGGTAGCTTCGTCGGCGCACCCATCGCTCGGGAGGACATGCACGGACTGTTGCGGCCGAAGTCCGAGCTCGGTCTGACGAAGGGTCGGGTGGAGACCTACTGCGGCATGATCTTCGCGACCTTCGACGAGAACGCCCCGACTCTGCGCGAGTACCTCGGCCCGATGACCTGGTACTGGGACCTGATGTTCGACCGCACGCCCAGTGGCATGACGGTGCTCGGCCATCCCCAGCGGTTCATCATCAAGGCGAACTGGAAGAGCGCCGCCGAGCAGTTCGCCGGAGACATCTTCCACACGCTGTCGCTGCACCGTTCGATGCAGGAACTGCAACTGCTCTCCACAGAGGGCGAGTCGCAGGAGCCGGCAATGGCCGGAGTCAGCGCCAGCTACAACGGCCATTTCGTGCGGTGCTTCGATCTGACCAACGAGCACTACGTCAACGCGCTCAAGGGCAAGAACCTCGCGGACATGTCGCCGATGGAGCGGCTGCACCTGGTTCCGCCGCCGGGAATGTCACCCGAGATGGTGGACGGGCTGCCAGACCGATTCGACGATGGGCAACTGAAGATCCTTGCGGGGTACACCCCGCAGGTCGGTCAGCTGTGGCCGAATACGGCCGCGCTGTGCATGCCGTTCCAGTTCCCCGACGGCACCCCGTCGGCCTTCCTCAGCTGGCGGGTCTGGGTACCGAGAGGACCAGAACACTTCGAGCTGTTCCATTGGAGTCTGGTCGAACGCGACGCGCCTCCTGAGCTCCGCGACACCGTGAACCTGATGACGGCGGCCACCTTCGGCATCAGCGGTTTCGTCGAGGCCGACGACACCGACACGTGGCCGAT
>JAOPWF010000461.1 GCA_025965815.1 Mycobacterium sp. | reverse complement strand
CGAGTCGTCGTCGCAGGTGCGTCTTTCCGATGCGGGCACCGACTTCATGACACTGCTGACGTGTCGGCCGACCCCGGGACACACCGACACCCACGTGTCCTTATCGCGACGCGGGTCGACAGCGATTGCGCGACCGGTCTTTTCGTCACCGATCAAGTACGACGCGTGCGACAGGCACTCGATGTAGTAATGCTCGAGGATCATCGGTTTCTCTTTCTATTCTCCGGTGCGGTGACACTCATGGTGGCTATACCCCTACCCGTATGTTACGTACCCCAGGGGGCATACGTACGCAGGCTTTGCATATACCCCCACTGGTATGTCTATCATGGTGATCACCATACCCCCCGTGGTATCAGTACGACCACCCGTCGTGCGATCCGATCTGAAAGGAAACCCATGACCACGAGCAGCCCCGCTGTCATCGGATCGGCCGACCTCGGTGATCTGTTGAACTCCCCGAGGCCGCCGCGCCTGATCGATGTGCGGACCCCGGGCGAGTTCGAGACCGTACACATCGCCGGTGCCTACAACGTGCCGCTCGATCTGTTACGCGAGCACCGCGACGAGATCGGTGAACACCTGGAACGCGACGTCGTGCTGGTATGCCGCTCCGGTCAACGGGCCGCCCAGGCCGAGGACACCTTGCGGGCGGCCGGGTTGGTCAACGTGCATGTGCTCGACGGCGGGATGACCGCCTGGGAGAGCGCCGGTCTCGCGGTCAACCGGGGCACCGAACGCTGGGACCTCGACCGACAGGTCCGCCTCGTCGCCGGTTCGATCGTGGTGTCCGGCGTTCTCAGCAGCATCGCGGCGCCGAAGCTGAAATGGCTGGCCGCCGGGATCGGCAGCAGTGGGTTGGCCTACGCGGCCTTGTCCAACACCTGCGCGATGGGCATGCTGCTCGCGCGGCTGCCCTACAACCGTGGTCCCTCCTGCGATCTGGACACGATTGTCGCCCAGCTCGTCGATTCTCCGGCCAACCGGACAGCGAGCTAGCCGCCATGATCGCGGTGACTGTTGCGCTGGCCGTGCTGGTCGGCATCTCGCTCGGGTTACTTGGCGGCGGCGGGTCGGTCCTGACCGTTCCGCTCCTGGCCTACGTGGCTGGTATGGACGCCAAGCCTGCCATTGCCACCTCACTACTACTGGTGGTGGGCGTGACCAGCGCGATCGCCGCCAGCACGCACGCAAGGGCCGGCCGGGTGCGGTGGCGGGTCGCCGTTCTTTTCGGCCCGGCGGCCATGGCCGGCGCCTACAGCAGCGGACTGCTGGCCAGGCTCATTCCGGGCACGGTACTGCTCATTTCCTTCGCGGCGATCATGATCGCCGCGGGAGGCGCGATGCTGGGCGGCCGCAAAGGCACTGCCGATGTCGTCGGCGATCAGCATCTGCCGGTGGTCAAGATCAGCCTGCTGGGCGTAGCCGTCGGCGTGATCAGCGGACTCGTCGGGGCCGGCGGCGGCTTCCTGCTGGTGCCCGCGCTCGCCCTCCTCGCCGGGCTGCCGATGCCCATCGCGGTGGGCACCTCCTTGGTCGTGATTTCAATGCAGTCGTTCGCCGGCTTCGCCGGGCACCTGTCCGCCGAGCACATCGACTGGCGGCTGGCCGGCCTGGTCATCACCGCGGCAGTGGTCGGCGCACTGATTGGCGGCCGCCTCGTCGCGTTTGTCGACGCGAATACGCTGCGCAAGCTGTTCGGCTGGTTCGTCCTGCTGATGGCATCGCTGATCCTGGCCCAGGAAGTCCATCCCGCGGTCGGCGCCGCGACCGCCGGCGTGACGTTGCTTGCCATGGGCATGTCCATCGCCTGCAACAGATACGCCCGCTGCCCACTACGCCGGCTCATCCATCGCCCGCTCGCGTCCCCCGCCGTGGGGTGAGGTTCAGTACCCACCGGGCATATACCCCGGTGGGTACGGCGTTACAATTGCCAGACAGACGAAGGGACACCCAATGGTTGGGGACGAGGACAGCATCGCCGCAGTACTGAACCGCCTGCGCCGCGCGCAGGGACAACTGGCGGGCGTGATCTCCATGATCGAACAGGGCCGCGACTGCAAGGACGTCGTCACTCAGCTGGCTGCGGTCTCCCGTGCACTGGATCGCGCCGGGTTCAAAATCGTGGCCACGGGACTTCGGGAGTGCATCTCCGGGGAAGGCGCCGACGGCGCGACACCGATGAGCGAAGCCGAGCTGGAAAAGCTGTTCCTCGCGTTGGCATGACATCGTTCGCCCCTGCGGATGACCTCGGTTCGTGCCCAGCTCGAAAACATCGCCGGGCTGCTGAGTGCTTCGCTAGCCGGGGTGCACTATGGGTGAGGAGCCGTCATGAGCCGGCCTGGGTGAGCATGCCCGCGGTGATGAGGTGTTTGCGGCCCCAGCGGTCGGAGAGTTGTCCGGTGATCAGCTGGCCGAAGCCCCAGACGGCGAGGATGAGCGAGATGAGGATTCCGATCCGCCCGATCGGCAGGCCGGCGCTGGCGAACAGGATCGGGAACAGTCCCCAGGCCAGGCCGTCGTTGAGGTTGTTGACCATGCCGGCTTGGCTTGCAGCCGAGAGGGCGGGTTCGCGAAAACTGGTGCTGATGAACACTTGCCGGCCGGTTAGGTCGGCGTGCAGTTGATCGTGCCGCCCGTCTGCTCGGGCGGTGTGGGTGTCGGCCTCGAGTCGCGCGTAGTCACGGGTTTCGCGGACGAGGAAGGCCGATAGGCCGAGTCCTATAGCGACGTACGACATTCCGAGCAGAAATGGCGCTGGCCGCAAGCCGTACCGCGCGGCGAGGTATCCGGTGGCGAGCGCGGTCGCGGCGGCGGCGACATATCCGGCGGCCTCGTTGAGTCCCATCGCCAGCCCGCGCCGCTTCGGGCCGGCCAGGTCGATTTTCATGAACACTGTGGTGGACCAGGTCAGGCCCTGGTTGGAACGTTGGCGGCGACCACCCAACTCCAATTCGGTGCCCAAATGAGCATCAGCGGCACCGGGATGGCGATCAGCCAGCCGGCCAGCAGCACGGGTTTTCGGCCGTAGCGATCCGACCAGGTGCCGGCGACGTAGTTGGTTGCCGCCTTGGTGACGCCGAAAGCGATGATGTAGGTGAGCGCCGAGGTGTAGCCGGCGAGGTGGAATTCGCGTTCAGCGAGCAGGGGCACCACCGTGCGTTCTTGGCCCAGGACGCCGCCGACGAGGGCGTTGACCGCGACCAGCAGGCTGAACTGGGCAAGGTTGGGGCGCAACCCGAGTCGCAGCGGTGCGCTGGTGGTTTTCATGCGCCGGTCTGCAGGGATCGCCCAGTGGCCCGGGCCTAGGCGTCGGGGCCGCCGTCGAGAACCGTCAGGTCGCTATGACCGGCACGTTCGAGCAGGCTGACGGCGCCGATTCGCGCGTTCCCCGTGGTCGCACATCACCACCGTCGGCTCGCGCCGGAGATCATTGGCGCCGTCGGCGATGTCGCCGAGCTCGATGTGTACGGCGCCGGGGGGTGGCCGGCGACGAATTCGGGTGTCTGCCGGATGTCGAGGACCGGAGGCCGTCGACCTGATCGGGTCGCACCATCCGGGTACGCGCGATCTCGTATCCAGCGCCCGTCCAGGCGTGGATGCCGCCGGCGAGTTCCCCGCGAGGTTGTCGTAGCCGATCTTGGCTGCCTGCCAGACGATCTCGGCGCGGTCCTGCTCGGTGTCGCGGATGACGATCAGGCGATCCGACGGTGCAAGCCAGCCCAGCCAGCTCGCGAAGACGGGCCGCAGCGGGCCCCTCAACCTCCCCGACGCCAAGACGGGCATACCGCATCAATGCTGAAAACCATTCCACTTCGGGTTATAGCCAAAATCCTGCCACTTCGGGGTTATGCCCCAACGCCGGCCACTTCGGGTTATACCCCACCCCACGCCACTTCGGGTTCTTGGAGTGGGGGAAAACTGCAGGCAAGGCGTGAGGCGAGCTGAAGATCTGCACGTTGCCCGGTGCTTGACAGGTGGTCGATCCCCCCGTGTCGAAGCGGGGCTGCTGACTCGGCGCCGCCGAAGCACTCGGTGCGGTGGCGATCGCCATCGCAGCAACCGCCGCTGCAAACAGAGATATGTTGTAGTTCATCCTCGTTCGCACCATCACGTTCCGGTCGACATGCTCGGGATGATTCCCGCCTCGGCGGCCATCGAGCCGCCTAGCGCGACATACTGGCAGCTCCGGGACATCGGTGGATTTACGCCGCGTTCTCATGCGGACCACGCACGACCGGCGCTCCACTGGCGACCCACGCGTTGGTCCCCCCACTGACAGAGCTGGCGCTAAGCCCAGCCGTGGCGAGCAAGGCGGCGGCGGTGCGGCTGCGACTACCGCTCGCGCAGATCACATAGATTTGCTCATCGCGCGGCAGCTCATCGATGCGGGCGGGCAGGCTGCCCAGTGGCACCAGCTTGGCGCCGGGCACGTGACCGTTCACGTACTCCGACGGCTCCCGCACATCGAGCACCAGCGCGCCCGCGCGCTGGGTTGCGGCCAGTTCTCGCGCGTCGACTTCCGCAACCATCTTCTGCTCCTTCCAGATACCCATAGGGGTATATCGACTACCCACGCTAGCGCGAGCTTCGCCGGTGCCGCAAGTACCCAGGGGGGTATTAGTGAGGAGCCGCGTTTCAATGGGAGCCAGATGATGGACCAAGCGAGCGGGCGGGTTGTGATTCTTGGCGCCGCCGGCGCAAGCCAGGCTGCCGCAACTGGCTGACCAGACATGCCGAAAGCGGCGCGAGCTTGGGGATTGTGCTGGTCGCTCGCCCAGGGGGAGGACGTCTTCGCGCGTCGAAGCTGCCAAGTTTCACCACCGCAGCCAAAGCAGCGAACTGACGACGTCAAGCTGTTTCTCACACGAATGTCGGATCCGCCATCATCCGACATTTCAAATGAGAATCCGACACGGAGGTTGAGTTCCTACACGGCTGCGAGAGCTCTTCTCTTTCTTCTTCTACTCATCTCATCATCATCACCAGGCAGGCATGTAGCTTCTCAAATCCCGTGTCATATCGCGGCCTCCTAACCGGCCTCCTAACCGGCCTCCTAACCGGCCTCCTAACCTACGACGATGCGAGTCGTCTCACGCGATGTCATCGAGCACTCGTCTCAAACTCGTGTCATTTCTTCAGAACGCCGCCACCCGTCTGTGGGAGACATACCCAATCGCTGCGGGGCGCGGACAAGCCCTTTCAGAATGTTCCGTCACGTGACGGCTATCGCTGAGGTAGCTCGCGCATAGTCCCGTCGCGGTGAGCGATGAATGGTCCAGCAGCACAGTGCATCGGGTATCACCAACCGTGGATAGTCTCCCACTATCCACGAACCCGGTGCGCTATACCAATGGCAGACCGCGCCGCGGTCGCCTGACATATCATCGCCTATCGTCGTAGTGCGAATTATATTGTTCTACAACGTAATTCACCGGAGTGGTCTGTAAGTAGTGCGTAGTAGCCAAGACTGGCGGAGTCTTCCGCCGCGACTAGAGCCCGGTCTGGTGCGTCAAGCGGATACGGAACGATCGAGCGACCCAATGAATCAATCCCGCCTGACCGGGCACGCGCCCTGTGCCGCGCCCTCTGCCCGAACCGGCACTTTCGGACCGAAGCGACGCAGCACACCGCGACTTCGGACGACCGCGGTAGCCAGTCAGTTTCGTCACCGTGACGTGTTGGGCTTGAATAGTTCTGCGGCACATGTCCTTCCGAATGGGTTAGACCGGAGTGAGCCGTTACGTCGATGACCCCACGGTGGTTACGCCCAGCGTCATTACCCTCAACGCCGTCGCCGCCGCTCACGCAGTCGACGACTACATGCTGTCCGTGACCGGCGTGCTTCCGCCGGACTATGAACCGTGTTGGCGCCGCTTTCACCCGGCGGCGCCCGGTGCGGTCAACCGCGTCGTTTGCCGAGCTCCCCCGAGACGAGGACTCGAGCTGCACCGAGTGCGGAAACACATGGCTGACTCGGCGCCGGCCAGAGCCGGCCCTGCCTACAAAACGGTGAATGTCGCGGTTGGACCGCAAACCATCCAGGGATCATGGCGCTGTCACGACAGTACGGTGCCCACCCAACCATCTGCGGCAGGACACTACGACGCCATTGCCGAAGACGGTCACCGCCACCGCTCCCCCGGCGCCCGCTCACTATCAGATTGTTCCTATCGACGACAGAAAGATTGACCAAACGCTGAGAAGGTCAGTCAATGGACCGCTCGCATCGCACGTAGAAGGGCTCCTGTGCGACAACTAAGTTGACTAACTTGTTGAATGCGAGCCGAGGACACCTCTTGGTGGGGCGACCGGGTGCGGCATTCTTAGCTGCAGGTGCGAGTGCATCCGTCGTCGGCGCTCCAACCACCGATTGACAGTCCGGATCAATCGGTTCAGTCTGGGTCTGAACCAATCAATCCACGGCGGAGGCAGGCGATGCCGAGGGTGATATTTTCCCGCCTCCCCGGCGCAGGTACCAAGTCATTCAGCAGCGTTATGGCACGCCGGTGACCGCCGTCTTCGACACAGGGCAGATCCCGAAAGCCGACCGCGCTGAGGCCGCGCGTGCGGCGGTCGCAGAGCATTTGGTGCAGTTCATCGGCTCGCATTCCGGAATGGAAGGTGCACCTGCCGCGTTGTTGAACAGATCGGTCTAAACATAGTGCCGTCGATGGACGGCACACCACCGAAAGGCGAGAGATGCCGCTGACAACTGAGAGCGGTCTTGACGGCGAGTACGTGCCAAGCCCGACGGAAAGCGTGCGCTCGCAGGTGGCCGACTATGTAGCCAGCGGCGGGGTTAAGGGCGTAACGCTGGAGGGCCGGCCGGTGGTGATCCTGACGTCGGTGGGCGCGAAATCGGGCAAGGTCCGCAAGAACTCGGTGATGCGGATTGTCGACGGTGACCGGGGGTTAGCTGGACGGTCTTGCGTCCCCATCTGGTCATGGGACCAAGCCTGAACTCGCCAATGAACCTCGTTACCAGTCTCGCGACGTATGCCGCGATGAGTCGCGAACTGGGGTTGCCGTTGCGTTTTCCGGGCACCAAAGAGGGTCGGAACAGTCTCCAGGAGACAATTGACGCTGAATTGTTCGGCCGGGCGACGTTGTGGGCTCCGGGTGAAGACAAAGCGCGCAACGAAATCTTCAACGTATCGAACGGTGACGTCTATCGCTGGAGGCAACTGTGGAATGAGCTCGCAGTCTTCTACGATTCTGCCAGTCGCAGAGCCGCTGGCGATGTCCACTGTTTCTGAGATGAGCGAGAAGGCGCCGTTGTGGGATTCGATGGTTGCCCGCTATGGCTGGCACGCCACGCCCTATGAGCAGATTGCGAACTGGGCGTTCGTGGACTGGATGCTCAACTTCGGTGAAGAGACGATCCAGAGCACAATCAAGATCCGTCAGGCAGGTTTTGCGGATTGCATCGACACGCACCAGAGCTTTCGGCGGCAGCTCACCAGACTTCGCGAACTGCGGGTCATCCCCTGAGCAGATCCCTTCGTACCGCGCTACGTGAAGATGGTTTTGGGGCGAGACAACAACGCGCCGTCGACGAAGATGTCGAGCTTCTCGTTGTAGAACGCGACCATTCCGGCGATGGGTGCGACTTCGCGTAGGGGTAGTCGTAGGCCCAGGCAATGTCCGGATGTACGGCGTCGCCGTTTCTGAAT
>JAOPWF010000222.1 GCA_025965815.1 Mycobacterium sp. | reverse complement strand
GCGGCTGCTGCTGCACGGGCCGGCGCGGCGGCGCAGGTGGTGGACGCCGCGGCGATGGTGGGGGCGGTGGTGGCCGTCGCTGTGGCGGCGGTGGCGGAAAGGCCTGACCCACGGGCGGCGGACGGTAGGCGGGGTCGCGACGGATGACCTGCGACGGTTCGGACGGTTGCACCGGTCGACGGCGCCTGGGGGCACCCCCCGCTTGCGGGGGAGGGTCGGGCCCCGGGGCGTGCGGCCGGTTGTCGTTCACAGCAAGAATCTACGGGTCGGACGGCCGCAACTACTTCAGCCAGCCGAGGTGGCCGGCCGCCAGGGCATAGCCGACGAACGCCACGGTGTCGATCAGTCCGTGCGCGATGACCAGCGGCCAGAGTCGTCCGGTCCGCCGCCACACGTAGCCGAACACCAGGCCCATCGCGATGTTGCCCAGGCCCGCCCCGAACCCCTGGTAGAGGTGGTAGGCGCCGCGCAGCAGGCTCGAGCAGAGCAGCGCCAGCATCGGGTTCACCCGCAATTGGCGCAGCCGGGTGAGCAGGTAGGCGACCACGATCACTTCTTCGGCCCACCCGTTCGCGATGGCGGCGGCGATCAGCACCGGGATCCGCCACCAGGTGTCGCTCAGTGCCGACGGGACGACGGAGGCGTTCATCCCGAGCACCCTGGCGAGCAGGTAGAAGCCGAGGCCGGGGAGACCGATCAACGCCGCCAGGCCGAGACCGCCCAGCCCGTCGGCGCGCCACCGCCAGCGGCCCAACCCGATCCGGCTCGGGTCGAAACCACTGCGCCACAACAGGTATAGGCCGAGCGCTCCCCACGCCACCAATTGCCCGATGTACGCAAGATTCAGGCCCAGGTCAACCAGGTCGAAGTAGGACCGTCTCGGGATGAGCGGGATTCTCTGCTTGCTCAGCGTGCGCAGCACCGCGTCCAGCAGTTGCAGCACGCTGGTGACGGCACTGGTGCCGAAGGTGACCGCCAGCACGATGACGACCTCGATGCGTAGCGCGCGCCGCTGCGGATCGGTCAGGTCATCGGACGGCGCGGTCACCGGAGCTACGGTAGCGGGCCGGGTGGCGGGCTCAGAGCCGTCGCGCGCGCAGACCGTTCAGGAACGGGCAGCCCATCAGGATGCGGATCGCGCGGCTCAGGCCGGTCACGTCGTCGACCGGACTCGCGAACGGCAGCCGCACGTCGAGGTCGCCGTCGGCGTTCTCCACCCGCAGCCGGACACCGTACCGGTCGATGCCGAGCGGCCGGACCAGTCCCCGTCGCAGTGAAACGGGCAGCCGGGCCGCCAGCCGGTCCACCACGTCGCGGTGGTCGGCGTCTCCATCGCGCAAAACGGGTCGGGCGCCGCCGCGAGCAGCGCGCTCAGGGCCACCGCCTCGGCACCGGTGGCGTCGGCGGCGACGACCGACTCGATCTCCAGCCGCAGCAGGGCGCTGTGGCTGTCGTCGTCGTCTTCCCGTTCCGCGGAGCGACCGGTGTCGACCTGTAGCAGTGCCGGGTTCGGGTCCGCGGCGGCGATCACGTCGAGCACGTCGCGGACCTCGCCCGCCGGCACGTGCTGCAGCCGGCCGCGGATCCATACCAGCGAGCGCTCCGGCTCGCGCAGCGGCAGCGGGGCGTAGTCGGTCAACTCGAGCACGGCCTGCACCCCGGCGGCGTCGGCGGCCAGCGCTTTCGCCGCCAGCACGCCGCCGACCGGAACCGTGACGGCGAACGAGCCGTCCTCCATCAGGTGGTGCACGGGAGTCGCGGCGGGCTCGAGGCCATCACCCGCGAGCGTCGCGCAGCGGGCCCGCGCGCAGGCGCTGCGGATCCGCTCGGCCGTAGTCGGTTCCCTGCACACACCCTGCGCCGCCACCGCCATGACAATCCTTTCATTGAGTTAGGTAAGCCTAACGTAACTATGGTTGGGCATGGGGCGCAAGACGCACGAGGGCCCCACCGGGGACCCGATAGGGTTTGGGAGTGCCTCGCATCGCCTACCTCGGACCCGAAGGGACGTTCACCGAGGCGGCGCTGATCCGGATGACATCCGCCGGCATGGTGCCCGATTTGGACGGTCCGTCGCCCGTTGTCCCGGTAACCACCGAGAGCCCGGTCGCGGCCCTGGCTGCAGTGCGTGCCCACGACGCGGACTACGCGTGCGTGCCGATCGAGAATTCGATCGAGGGCAGCGTGCTGCCCACGCTGGACAGCTTGGCCGTTGGCACGCCCCTGCAGATCTTCGCCGAACTGACCCTCGACGTGTCGTTCAGCATTGTGGTGAAGCCGGGTCTCGCAGCCGCCGACGTGCGCACGGTGGCCGCCTTCCCGATCGCGGCGGCGCAGGTCCGGCACTGGTTGTCCGCCCACCTGCCCGACGCCGAGCTGGTGCCCGCCAACTCGAATGCGGCGGCCGCGCAGGACGTCGCTGGCGGACGGGCCGACGCCGGCGTGAGCACTGCGCTGGCCGCCGAGCGCTACTGCCTGGCGTCGTTGGCGACCGACGTCGTCGACGAACCCAACGCACGCACCCGGTTTGTGCTGGTGGGTCCGCCCGGCCCGCCGCCGGTGCGCACCGGCGCCGACCGGACGTCGGTGGTGCTGCGCATCGCCAACGCGCCGGGAGCGCTGGTATCGGCGATGACCGAGTTCGGCATCCGTGACATCGACCTGACCCGCATCGAATCCCGGCCCACCCGTATCGAGTTGGGCACCTACATCTTTTTCCTGGACTGTGTCGGCCACATCGATGACAACGCCGTCGCTGAGGCACTCAAAGCGCTGCACCGTCGTTGTGCAGATGTGCGATATCTCGGATCCTGGCCGACGGAGTCGGCTACCGGCGCGGTGCCGCCGCAGCTTGACGAGGCGTCCCGGTGGTTGGAGCGGCTGCGGGAGGGCAAGCCCGGGGCGCTGGGGGTACCTCTCGCTTTCGGGGGCGAGCGAAGCGACTCGGGGGACGGACCATGAGCGGGCGACTGGTGCTGGTGCGACACGGCCAGTCGCACGGCAACGTCGATCGACGCCTGGACACCCGGCCGCCGGGCGCGGCGCTGACCGATCTGGGCCGCGAACAGGCCCGCGCCTTCGCGCGCGGCTGCTCACATCCCCTGGCGCTGCTGACGCATTCGGTTGCGCTGCGGGCCGCGCAGACCGCGGCGGAGATCGGCGATGAGCTGGGGCTGTCCACCCACGAACTGACTGGCATCCACGAGGTGCAGGTCGGCGAGTTGGAGGACCGCAACGACGACGACGCCGTCGACGAGTTCAACAGGATCTACCAGCGGTGGCTCGAAGGTGATCTCGACGTTGCGCTGCCCGGCGGCGAAACCGCACGACAGGTGCTGGAGCGTTACCTGCCGGTGGTGCGGGACCTGCGGATGCGCTACCTCGACGACCACGAGTGGACCGGCGACATCGTCATGGTCAGCCACGGGGCGGCGATCCGGTTGGTGGCGTCGACGCTGTCCGGGGTGGACGGCCGCTTCGTCCTCCACCACCATCTGGGCAATACCGATTCGGTTGTGTTGACCCCAATTACCGACGGCCGCTGGAGCTGTGTCCAGTGGGGCGAGCTGACGCCGCCGTTCTATCCCGAGCCCGATGCCACGCCCGTCGAAGATGCGCTGGAGTCCGCCGACCCGATGGGATGAGCGGACCGTCTGCGCTCAGATCGCTATCGCGACCGATTCATTGCAGCGGCAGCCGACCGCTTCGCAGTCGATGCTGAAGTAGTGCGGCAGCCCGTCGGGATTGGGGCAATCGTCCTCGGTGCACTCCGCGCGGTGCTGGGAGTGACGGATCACGGTGCCATGGCAATGATCCCAGCCCGCCCGGCAATCCCGACATCCCGCGGCGGTGTCGGTGGCGCGGCGACCTGAACTGCTCATGGCCCGTTCCTATCACCGGCGGCCGACAAAGCCGGTATGTCGCACGGCGTGTACGGCCGGTGTTTCAGGCCCAGCCCAGGTCGTGCAGCCGCTCGTCATCGATGCCGAAATGGTGGGCGACCTCGTGAATCACCGTGACCGCGACCTCGTCGACGACTTCCTGCTCGGTGGCGCAGATGTCCAGCAGCGCGTCCCGGTAGATCGTGATGGTGTCGGGCAGCGACCCGGCGTAGGACGAGTCGCGCTCGGTCAGCGCCACACCCTCGTAGACGCCGAGCAGATCGGGCACCTCCGCGTTGCGGTCCTCGACCAGGATGACGACGTTGTCAATCGCGGCTGCCAACTTCGGCGGGATCAGGTCCAGTGCGTCCGAGACCAATTCGTCAAACCGTTGCGGGCCCATCCGCACTGCCACGGCGGCTAGGCCCCGGGCACGGGCTCGACTGGGCCGGGCGGCGGACCCACCGGCGGCGCTGCGGGGGCAGGAGCATCCTGGGCTGGCGGTGGCGGTGCCTCCGGGGCCACCGGCGGCGGCGAGACATCGGCACCCGGCGGCGCGGGCGGCGCCGTCGTGTTGATCGTGTTGGTCTGCTCGGGCGTG
>JAOPWF010000388.1 GCA_025965815.1 Mycobacterium sp. | reverse complement strand
TGATCACCGACATCGACGCGCTGCTGCCGGCCAGTGTGGACCGGCCCACCGAACCCGTGGCGACGCTGATCCTGACCGAACTGCGCAACGCGGTGGCCACCCGAGGAGTGGCGTTCATCGCCACGTCCGCTTTCCCGGACACACTGGACAATCGGCTGCGCACCCCCGACCTGTGCGACCGAGAACTGGGCCTGACGCTGCCGGACGGTGAAACTCGCAAGGCGCTGCTCGAGGTGCTGCTCCGCTCGGTTCCCGCCGCCGAGCTCAACCTTGACGAAATCGCAGGGCGGACACCGGGATTCGTCGTCGCCGATCTGGCCGCGCTGGTCCGCGAGGCCGCGTTGCGGGCCGCCGCGCGGGCCAGCGCGGACGGGAAGCCGCCCGCGCTCGCCCAGGAGGACCTGACCGGAGCGCTCACCGTCATCCGCCCGCTGTCGCGATCGGCCAGCGAGGAGATCTCGGTCGGTGGCGTCACCCTGGATGACGTCGGGGACATGGTCGAGACCAAGCAGGCGCTGACCGAGGCGGTGCTGTGGCCGCTGCAGCATCCCGACACCTTCGCCCGCCTCGGCGTCGACCCCCCGCACGGCGTGCTGCTCTACGGCCCGCCGGGGTGCGGCAAGACATTCGTGGTGCGGGCGCTGGCCAGTTCGGGGCGGCTGTCCGTGCACGCGGTCAAGGGCGCCGAGCTGATGGACAAGTGGGTGGGCGCATCGGAGAAGGCCGTCCGGGAGCTCTTTCGGCGCGCCCGCGACTCGGCGCCGTCGCTGGTGTTCCTCGACGAGATCGACGCCCTGGCCCCGCGGCGGGGACAGAGCTTCGACTCCGGGGTGACCGATCGGGTGGTGGCGGCGCTGCTGACCGAACTCGACGGCATCGACCCGCTGCGCGACGTGGTGGTGCTCGGCGCCACCAACCGCCCCGACCTCATCGACCCGGCGCTGCTGCGGCCGGGGCGGCTGGAGAAGTTGGTGTTCGTCGAACCGCCCGACGCGCAGGCCCGCCGCGACATCCTGCGTACCTCGGGCAAGTCGATTCCGCTGAGCGCCGACGTCGACCTCGACGCCCTTGCCGACGAACTGGACGGCTACAGCGCCGCGGACTGTGTGGCGCTGCTGCGGGAGGCCGCGCTGACCGCGATGCGGCGCTCCATCGACGCGGCCGACGTCACCGCCGCCGATGTGGCCGCCGCCCGCGAAACCGTGCGCCCCTCGCTGGATCCCGTTCAGGTGGCCGACCTCAAGGCGTTCTCGGACAACAGGTGACCTGCTCCGCCACCGGTAGACTGCCCGGAGAAATAGCCCCGGATTGAGTTCTTCACGCTCATCGACGGGCTGACACCCCAGTTAGATGCTCTTCGCGCAAGCGCTCATCGCCGACGCATCGGAGTGCCATGCTCGCCATCCTGTTGGCCCACGCGGCTGCCGCCGTGCTGGCGCCGCTGGTCGTCGTCAGGTGGGGCAGGTTGGCGTTCTACCCGCTGACGTTGGTGCCGCTCGGCTCACTCGTCTGGGTGGTGCTCAACTGGCCGAACTCGTCACGCGACACGCACAGCGTGCACATCCAGTGGGTGCCCGAGCTGTCGATGGACATCACGCTGCGTTTCGACGGGCTCGCGGCCATCACGAGCGTGCTGGTGCTGGGCGTCGGCGCGCTGGTGTTGTTCTACTGCGCCGACTACTTCCACCACCATGACGGCCACACCGAGAAGCGGCTGCCCAGCTTCGCCGCCGAGCTGGTGGCGTTCTCCGGCGCCATGTTCGGGTTGGTGGTCAGCGACAACATGCTGGTGCTCTACATCTTCTGGGAGCTCACCACGGTGCTGTCGTTCCTGCTGGTGGGCCACTACGCCGAGCGCGCCGTCAGCCGCCGCGCCGCCACCCAGGCGCTGCTGGTGACCAGCGCGGGCGGGCTGGCAATGCTGGTCGGCATCATCATCCTCGGCAACACCGCAGGCACCTACCTGCTCTCCGAACTCGTCGCGGCACCGCCGTCGGGACTCGCGGTGTCGGTCGGTCTGGTGCTCGTCCTCATCGGCGCGCTGAGCAAATCGGCCATCGTCCCGATGCACTTCTGGCTGCCCGGCGCCATGGCCGCACCGACGCCGGTCAGCGCCTATCTGCACGCGGCGGCGATGGTCAAGGCCGGTGTCTACCTGATCGCCCGGATGACGCCGGGCTTCGCCGACGCGCCGCCCTGGCGGCCGATCATCGTCGTACTCGGTCTGGCGACCATGCTGCTCGCTGGCTGGCGCGCCGTCCGGGAGTACGACCTCAAGCTCATCCTGGCGTTCGGCACCGTCAGCCAACTCGGGCTGATCACCGTGCTGGTCGGTTCCGGCGGCGGCGATCTGATGCTCGCCGGGTTGACGATGCTGTTCGCCCACGCGATGTTCAAGGCCGCCCTCTTCATGGTCGTCGGCATCATCGACCACGCGACCGGGACGCGCGACATCCGGCGGCTGGCCGGGTTGGGACCACAGTGCAAACCGTTGTTCGTCATCGCCGTCGGCGCAACCGCCAGCATGGCCGCGCTGCCGCCGTTCCTCGGTTTCGTCGCCAAGGAGGCGGACTTCGAAACGCTGGCGCACAGCCCGGCGCTGGGTGCGGCCGCGCCCTACGTGCTGGCCGGCATCGTGCTCGGCTCGGTGTTCACCACCATCTACAGCCTGCGGTTCCTCTGGGGCGCGTTCGCGGGCAAGGGATTACCCGAACCCAGCCCGCGGGTGGCGAGCATGCACCGACCGTCGGCGACGTTCCTGACCGCCCCCGCGATCCTGGCCGGCGCGGGTCTGCTGTTCGGAGTGTGGCCGGCGCCCCTGGACCGCTTCCTGGACACCTACGCGGACACGGTGCCCGGCGGGGAGAATTACGACCTCGCGCTGTGGCACGGACCCGGGCTGCCGCTGCTGTTGTCGTTCCTGGTGCTGGCCGTCGGTGGGTTGGCCTTCGCCTGGCGCGAACGGCTGCGCCGCTACCGGATGGGATTCCTGCCGCTGGGCAATGCCGACCGCATCTACGATGCCGTCATCCGCGGCGCGGACGTGCTGTCGCTGCGGCTGACCGCGGCGACGCAGCGCGGTTCGATACCGGCGACCCAGTCGGTGATCCTCTCCACACTGGTGCTGGTTCCGGTGGTGGCGCTGACGATGGGCGCGCGGGATCGCCCGCAGTTCGAGCTCTGGAACTCGGTGCTGCAACCGGTGGTCGGCCTGCTGATCGTGGCCGCCGCGCTGGGCGCCACTGTGATGCGCAACCGGCTGGCCGCGGTGCTGCTGGTGGGGCTCACCGGCTACGGCTGCGGCGCCATCTTCGCGTTCCACGGCGCACCCGACCTGGCGCTGACCCAGTTCCTGGTGGAGACCCTGACCCTGGTGATCTTCGTGCTGGTGCTGCGGACGCTGCCCGCCGAGGCCAACCGGGCCAACTTGGAACGGTTCCGGCTGCCCCGCGCGCTGCTGGCGCTGGCCGTCGGCGCGACGGTGACCACCCTCGCGGCGTTCGCGATGGCCGCTCGCACCGCCACCCCGATCGCCGCCCTGCTGCCCGATGCCGCGTACTACCGCGGCCACGGCGCCAACACCGTCAACGTGCTGCTCGTCGACATCCGCGCCTGGGACACCCTCGGCGAGATCTCGGTGCTGCTGGTCGCCGCGACCGGTGTCGCGTCACTTGTGTTCCGGCACCGCCGTTTCGGCGCGGCGCCACGGGTCGCGGACGCCGGCCAACCCGATATCGGCCACATCACCGTGGCGAACAGCCCCGCCGTTAGCGACACAACCTGGTTGCGCGGCAGCGAGTTTCGCGACCCCCGCCTCCGGTCGCTGGTGCTCGAGGTCGCCACCCGCATCATCTTCCCGCTCATCATGGTGCTTTCGGCGTACTTCTTCTTCGCCGGCCACAACACCCCGGGCGGCGGCTTCGCCGGTGGGCTGACCGCGGGCCTGGCGCTGGTACTGCGCTACCTGGCCGGTGGGCGCTACGAACTAGGCGAGACGCTGCCCCTGGACGCCGGGAAGGTGCTCGGCGTCGGCCTCGGGCTCTCGGCCGGGACGGCGGTGGCCTCGCTGCTGCTGGGTGCCCCGGTGCTGTCGTCGGCGGTGGTGCAGTTCGACATCCCGGTGCTCGGGCCGGTCAAGTTGGTCACGGCGCTGTTCTTCGACCTCGGCGTATACCTGATCGTCGTCGGCCTCGTTCTCGATGTGCTGCGCAGCCTGGGTGCGCGGCTGGACGTCGAAATGGCCGAACGGCCAGCGGAGGTGGCGGCGCGATGACGACCTATCTCGTTCCGCTGGTGCTGATCGGCGCCCTCACCAGTTGCGGGGTGTATCTGCTGCTGGAGCGCAACCTGACCCGGATGCTGCTGGGGTTGCTGCTGGTCGGCAACGCCATCAACCTGCTGATCCTCACCGTCGGCGGCCCATCGGGTAACCCACCGGTGCGCGGGCGCACCACCGACGGGAAGACCACGACGGCCGATCCGCTCGCCCAGGGCATGATTCTGACGGCGATCGTGATCACCATGGGCATAACGGCATTCGTGCTGGCACTGGCCTACCGCTCCTATCGGCTCACCACCGTCGAAGAGGTCAGCAACGACCCCGAGGACACCCGGGTCTCGCAGCTGTCCGACGAGGAAGCGACCGCCGTCGACGAGGACCGCCGCCCGGCTTCCACCCGGTATCCCGACACCGACGCACCGGACGAACTGGACGCGCTGCCCGGGCACGAGGGATCCCGATGACGCTCGCCAGCCAGGTAGGACAAGTGCTGACCCCGCTTCCGGTGCTCATTCCGACCGTCGGCGCCGCACTCACGCTGTTCGCCGGCCGTCGGCCACGGCTGCAGCGCACCATCACCCTGATCGCCCTGTCCGCGGTCGTGGCGGTTTGCGCCGTGCTGCTGTACCTCACCGACCGCGACGGCACGCTGGCGCTCAACGTCGGCGGCTGGGGTCAAAGCGTCCCCGGCATGGGCCCGTTGGGCATCACGCTGGTGGTGGATCGGTTGTCGGCGCTGATGATGGTGGTGTCGTCGATCGTGCTGCTGGCAGTGGTGTTCTACGCCATCGGGCAGGGCATTCGCGACGGCGACGAGCGGCAGCCGGTGTCGATCTTCCTACCGACGTACCTGGCGCTGTCGGCGGGCGTCTGCAACGCCTTCCTGGCCGGCGACCTGTTCAACCTCTACGTCGGCTTCGAGGTGCTGCTGTCGGCGAGCTTCGTGCTGCTGACCATCGGCTCGACCACCGACCGGGTGCGGGCCGGCATCTCCTACGTGATGGTGTCGATGGTGTCGTCGCTGATCTTCCTGTTCGGCATCGCGCTGGTGTACGCGGCCACCGGGACGCTGAACATGGCCGAGTTGGCGCTGCGGCTGGACAACGTCACCGAGGGCACCCGCAGCGCGTTGTTCGCCGTGCTGCTGGTTGGATTCGGTATCAAGGCCGCGGTCTTCCCGCTCTCGACGTGGCTGCCCGACTCGTACCCGACCGCGCCGGCGCCGGTCACCGCGGTGTTCGCCGGCCTGCTGACCAAGGTCGGTGTGTACGCGATCATCCGGGCGCACTCGCTGCTGTTTCCGCACGGCGGGCTGGACCGGGTGCTGCTGGTCGCGGCGCTGCTGACCATGCTCGTCGGTGCGTTCGGCGCCATCGCGCAGAGCGATATCAAGCGGCTGCTGTCCTTCACCCTGGTAAGCCACATCGGGTACATGGTGTTCGGCATCGCGCTGTCGAGTCAGCTGGGCATGTCCGGCGCCATCTACTACGTCGCGCACCACATCATCGTGCAGACCACGCTGTTCCTGGTGGTCGGCCTGATCGAGCGCCAGGCCGGGGCGTCGACCCTGCGCCGACTCGGCGGACTGGCCGCGGCGAGCCCGCTGCTGGCATTCGTGTTCCTGGTGCCCGCGCTGAATCTCGGTGGCATTCCGCCGTTCTCGGGATTCATCGGGAAGGTCGCGTTGCTGGAGGCCGGCGCGCAGGACGGGTCGGTGCTGGCCTGGATCCTGGTCGGCGGCGGGGCGCTGACCAGCTTGCTGACGCTGTACGTGGTGACCCGGGTGTGGACCAAGGCGTTCTGGCGGTCCCGGGCCGACGCCCCCGAGGGTGAACTGGCGATGGCCGTCCCGTCGGCGCTGTTGGACGACATGGCCGACGACGTCTCCTTCGCGGAACGCGACGACGTCGGTCGGATGCCGATCGGCATGGTGGTGCCGACGGCGGCGCTGATCGCGGTGGGTCTCACGCTGACCGTCCTGGCGGGGCCGATCTTGGCCTACAGCGACCGCGCGGCCAACGAGGTGCTCGACCGCAGCCAGTACATCTCCGCGGTGGTGGGGACGCGATGAGAAAGATCACGCTGCGGATCTGGGTGCTGTGTTGGCTTGCCCTGGTCTGGATTCTGCTGTGGGGCACCATGTCGATGGCCAACGTGATCAGCGGACTGGCCATCGCGGCGGTGATCACGTTGCTGCTGCCGATGCCGGTGGTGCCGGTCGAGGGCCGGGTGCACCCGCTGTCGCTGCTGCGGCTGATGCTGCTGGTGGCCTACTACCTGGTGCTGTCGTCCATCCAGGTCGCTTGGCTCGCAGTCAAACCCGGCCCGCCGCCGCTGAGCGCGGTGCTGCGGGCCCGGCTCGCGATCAAGTCGGATCTGGTGCTGGCGCTTGCGGTCAACATCATCAACCTGATTCCCGGGTCGATCGTTCTGGAGATCGACCAGGCTCGCCGGCTGATCTACGTGCACGTGATCGATGTGGGATCCCACCGCGCGGTCAAGGGGTTCTACCGCCAGATCGAGCAGATGGAACGGCTGCTGGTGCGGGCCTTCGAGCGCGACGCCGAGTGGCGGCCGGCGCAGCAGTCCGAGTCGGAGGAGGCCGATCGCGCATGAGCACCGAGCGAGAAGCGAAGCGGGATCGCGCATGAGCACCGTCTGGGTCATTGCGGCCGTAATGCTCACTGCCGCCGCCACGATCACGATGTTCCGCATCCTGGCGGGGCCGAGCACGCTGGACCGGCTGGTCGCGCTGGACACCATGGTCGCGGTGACGATGTGTGGGATCGGAACGTGGGCGGCCTTCAGCCTGGATTCCACGGTCACCTCCAGCCTGGCCGCGTTGTCGTTGATCAGCTTCGTCGGATCGGTGAGTGTGGCCCGCTTCCGGGTGCCCGACAGCGAGCCGGACCGCAGCGACAGGAGCCTGGGATGACTGGACTGCCCGGCGTGTTGGACATCGTCTCGGGGGTGCTGGTGCTCGGTGGCTCGACGCTGGCGCTCACCGCCGCGATCGGCGTGGTGCGCTTCCCGGACACCCTCTCGCGCATGCACTCGGCGACCAAACCGCAGGTCCTGGGGCTGGTCCTGGTGCTGATCGGCGCCGCAATCCGATTGAGGGGCAATATAGATGTCGGGATGCTCATCCTGACGGCCATGTTCACCCTCATCACCGCCCCGGTCGTCGCGAACCGGGTCGGGCAGCTCGCCTACCGCGAACAAAACATCCGCGACGATCTGCTGACCAGAGACGAGATGCGCGAAGCGCCCAGTGAAGGGATACCCAATGGCCAGAACTGACGATGACACGTGGGACATCACCGAAAGCGTCGGCGCTACCGCGCTCGGCGTCGCCGCGGGACGCGCCGCGGAGACCGAGAGCGACAACCCGCTCATCAAGGACCCCTTTGCGAAGCTGTTCCTCGAAGCTGCGGGCGACGGCCTGTGGAGCGTCTATCTCAAGGACGAAATGCCCGCCGAATTCGCCGAAGTCGACCCGCGGTTTCGCGAGCGAATGCAGGCGATGATGGGCTACACGGCCTCCCGCACTCTGTTTTTCGACGAGTTCTTCATGGCTTCGGCCGCCGACGGCGTTCACCAGGCCGTCATCCTGGCGGCCGGTCTCGACGCGCGCGCGTGGCGGTTGGACTGGCCGGCGGGTTGCGTGGTTTACGAGATCGATCAGCCGAAGGTGCTCGATTTCAAGACCTCGACGCTGGAGTCGGCCGGTGCCGCCCCCATCGCCACCCATGTCGGTGTCCCGATCGATCTGCGTCAGGACTGGCCGAAAGCACTGGTGGAAGCGGGCTTTGAGCCTTCTACCCCGACCGCATGGTCGGCGGAGGGCCTGTTGCCCTACCTGACCGCGAGCGCGCAGGAGGTGCTCTTCGAACGTATTCAGTGGCTCAGCGCCCCAGGCAGCAGGGTCGCGGTGGAGGCGTTCAGCAACGAGTTCTTCAGCGCGGACAGCTTCGCGCGGCGCGAGGAACAATACGAACGGTACCGTGCGGCCGCAGTCAAGCTCGGCCGGTCGGACATACCCGAGATCCGCAACCTGCTCTACGAAGAGGTACGGACCGAGGTCATCGACTGGCTCCGCGCGCACGGCTGGGACGTGAGCGGCGTGACGGCGGACGACCTGATGGCCGGCAATGACCGAACGCCGCCTCCCGGCCTGGACGACGACATACCGCAGAGCGTGTTCGTCACGGGCATCCGCAAGTAAGCAGCGGCGGCAATGGCCAGAACTGACGACGACACGTGGGATATCACCGACGGCGTCGGTGCGACGGCACTGGGTGTCGCCATGGCGCGGGCCGGTGAAGCCGCCTCGGGCTGCCCGCTGTTCACCGATCCCTACGCTCAGCTATTCCTCGACGCTGCAACCGCGCGAGGCTGGGTCGCACCGTACGACGAGGAGATGCTCGGTCAGCTGAAACAGGCGGATCCGTCCATGGCTCAGTGCATTCAGGCGATGTCGGGCTACACCGCCTCGCGCACAAAGTATTTCGACGAGTTCTTCGTCGCCGCGGGAGCTGCGGGCATTCAGCAGGCGGTGATCCTGGCCGCCGGGCTGGATGCCCGCGCCTGGCGGCTGCCGTGGGTGTCGGGCACCGTCGTCTACGAGATCGACCAGCCCAAGGTGCTGCAGTTCAAGGCGGACACCCTGCGCTCGCACCGTGTCGAGGCGTCCGTCGGTTACGTCGCCGTCCCGCTAGATCTGCGTCAGGACTGGCCGAAGGCGTTGCGCGAGAAGGGTTTTGATTCATCCAAGCCTACCGCGTGGTCCGCGGAAGGGCTGCTGCCCTATCTGCCGGGCGAAGGTCAGGATCTGCTGTTCGCCCGTATTCAGGACCTCAGCGCACCGGACAGCCGCGTTGCCGTCGAGGCGTTCGGCCCCAAGTTCTTCGACCAGGAGCACGTGGCTCGCCGACGGGCCTTGATGCAGCAGGTGCGGGAGGTGGCGGCGAAGGCAGGTAAGGAGGAACTGCCCGACACCGAGCAGCTCTTCTTCATGGAGGAACACGCCGACGTCACCGACTGGCTGCGCGATCACCACTGGGACGCGACGGCGGTCGAGGCGCAGGATCTGATGACCCGCTACAACCGCAACGTGCCCACCGGCCTTGCGGACGCCAGCCTGGAGACCGTGTTCGTCGAGGGCCGGCGGACGCGTTAGTCCCCGGACAGCTGGAAGTCGACCATCGCACTGACGGTGTCGACGGCCTCGCTGAGCGCGGTGAGCCGTGCCGCCGCGGTCGGCGCCGACAGCACCGAGTACCGGTCGGCCTGACCCATCGGGACCCGGGATGCCAACGAGTACAGGCGGGTTCCGGCGTCCTCGCCCGGTTCCGGGTCGCCAAGCAGCTCGTAGCGCGACGGCAACTGCGCGCCGCGGGCGGTGGCGATGCGCTCGAACACGGCCATGATCCGGTCCTCGACATCGCCGATCCGGTCACCGGTGACGGCCTCACCCGGTTGGTCCGGCCACGGTTCGACGCTGGCGCGGGGATACGGATCGTCATCGAGCCACTGCAGGATCCGGATGCGGTCCAGCAGTTCACATCGCAGCGCGTAGCGGCCCTCGCCGAAGTCGCGGTGTTCGACGATACGGGCCAGCACACCGATATCGAAGCGCGCGTCTCCGCCGCCGACCTCGCGACCGGCCGCGATCAACACCACACCGAAGGACTGGCTTTCGCTGTCCAGGCAGTCGCCGACCAGCGCGGAGTAACGCGGCTCGAAGATCCGCAGCGGCAGCTCTTCCCCTGGCAGCAGCGCCGACTCGAGCGGGAACATCGGCGTGACGGAGCTATCGGTCATTGTCAGATGTCCAGTTCACCGACGAGCGCATCGACCACCGCACGCAGATCGCCGTCGTGTTCCTCGGCCACCCGCCGCTGGCGCTGATAGGACGCGCCCGATCGGACGATGTCGGACACGCCCGCCAGTTCGTCTCTGCAGTGCAGCGACTCGGCGACCGGCTCCAGCCGGTCGAGTAGGTCATCGAGATCCTCGGTGACCAGCCGCTCGTTGCTGTCGGCGTCCAGAATGATCACCGCGTCCAGCCCGTAGCGGGCGGCGCGCCACTTGTTCTCCTGCACATGCCACGGCGGCATCGACGGCAGCGTCTCACCCGCATCCAGTCTGCGGTCCAGGTCGACGATCAGGCAGTGCGTCAGGGCCACCAGCGAGCCGAGTTCGCGCAGATTCGACACCCCGTCGAAGACCCGGACTTCCACCGTGCCGAGATGAGGCGACGGCCTGATGTCCCAACGGATCTCGTTGATCTGGTCGATGATCCCGGTCTTCTTCTGGTCGCGCACGAACCGCTCGAACTGGCGCCAGGTCTGGAATTGGAACGGCAGGCCCGCCGTCGGCAGCTGCTGGAACATCATTGCGCGGTTGCTGGCGTAGCCGGTGTCCTGACCACCCCAGAAGGGTGAGGACGCCGACAGGGCGAGCAGGTGCGGGTACTGGTTGAGCAGCGACGAGATGATGGGCATCACCTTGTGCGCGGAGGACACCCCGACGTGTACGTGTACACCCCAGATCAGCATCTGGCGGCCCCACCACTGCGTGCGCTTGATCAGCTCGGCGTAGCGCGGCGCATCGGTCAGCTTCTGCGCTGACCACTGCGCGAACGGATGGGTGCCTGCGCAGAACAACTCCATGCCGCGGTCGCGGACGATCTTTCGCGCGGGGACCAACGTCGAGCGCAGGTCTTCCATCGCCTGCGCGGTGGTGTCGCAGATCCCGGTGACGACTTCAACGGTGTTGCGCAGCAGTTCCTTGTGCACGCGCGGGTTCTCACCGATCTCGGCGATCACCGCGGCGGCTTCGTTGCTCAGGTCCCGCGTCTCGGCGTCGACGAGCGCGAACTCCCACTCCACCCCGACCGTCGGTCGCGGCGATCCGGCGAAATCGATCCGGGTGCCGGCCGGTGCCTTACTGGGCGCCGATGACACCGCAGGCGACCCGCTTTCCGGCGTCGCCGGTGGACAAGGTGATCTCGTCGGGCGGTGGCGCACCGTTGATCTGGGTGTAGCGCTCCGGCGGGATGTTGGCGAAGTTGTCCGGCTTCTCGTGGATGATGATCGCCGTCTTGGCGCCTGCTTCAAGATCCTGGGCGGTGAACGCGTCGGTGGTGGTCACCAACTGCGCCGACCCGTCCTGACGCACCTCCAGCGACGTCAGGTCGCCGCTGGCGGGGTGATCGGCGTGACCCGGCACCTGGAAATGGCCTCCGGCGGAGTTGAAGTCGCCGGGCGCACCGCCGGTCGGTGCGACCGAATTGGCCTCGCACTTGCCCACCGCGTGGACGTGCATGCCGTGGAAGCCTGGGGCCAGCTTGCCCGATTCGATGGTCTGCACCGTGATGGTGGCGTAGCCGCCGGTGAAGTCGAAGGTGGCCGTCGCCACCGGGGTGCCGTCGGCGAGTTTGAGTTGCGCGACGAGTTTGTCGCCCGCGGGACCGCTCTGCTGTGCGCCTCCGGCCGATGACGGCGACGACGATCCGGTCCAGACGGACGGCGTGGTGCCCGGCGTCGTGGCGACGGGCTCGTTAGGCGAGCAGGCGCTCAGCACTCCGACGGGAAGGGTGAGCACGGCGGCGGCGACTATAGGCCGGATCGGCATCCAAATCGGGTGAGAGAGCGGCATGCCCTGAGCCTATCCCGTGACGACAACGATCACGCCCGGTGGCTGGTCGGCCACGGCGGGCACTCGCGGCTCCACCGGCGCCTGCAGCAGATTGCCCACCTCGTCGGCGGCCTGTCGCTCGCCCGGGGCGTCGCTGAAGTAGACGGTGGTGGCGGTAACCCCGTCGAGGGTGAGGTTGCCGGTCTCGGTGACGTTCCAGCCGGCTGCTTTGAGTCGGCCCGCGGTGCCTGCCGCGACGCCCTCACCCGACGAGATGTTGTAAACCCGGACGTCCGCCTTTGCCGGGGCGGGTGCCGGCGGCGCCTGCGACGTCGTCATGCTGGTAGAAACCGTGCTCGACGCGTTGTCATCGGAGCCGCCGCTCGAGCCCATCGCCTGAAACCCGACCAGCAAAAAGACCACACCCAGAAACAACAGGACCATCACCATGGCCCGCAGGGGCAGCCCGGAGGAGTCGGGAAGACGCTCGTTCATCGAGACCACTGTATCCAGGGGAGACCGCAAACCCCGAAACGCCGAACCGCGATCAGGTGACTTCGAAGCCGAGGCGTCGGGCCGCACGCGCCTTTTGCCTGCTGGCGCGCAGCCGCCGCAACCGCTTGACCAGCATGGGGTCGGCGGCCAGCGCCTCGGGACGGTCGACCAGCGCGTTGAGCACCTGGTAATAACGGGTCGCCGACATCGAGAAAAGTTCCTTGATGGCTTCTTCCTTGGCGCCGGCGTATTTCCACCACTGCCGCTCGAACGCCAAGATGTCGTGTTCGCGGCGGGTCAGCCCGTCTGTGGGATCCGGGTCCCCCCCTGATCGCTCAGCTCTCGCCATGGCGCCGTCCATCTCGCTTCCTGGACCCTTCCGAGAACTCAAATAACGTCCCTGTGGTTCGGCGAACATTCAACCACGCGCACGCTAGTTGGGACGTCAGCCAACGCCGCGAGTCGGCTGACTTAAGCTTGCCGACCATGGCTGTCGTTCCTATCCGCATCGTCGGAGATCCCGTCCTGCGCACCGCAACTTCTCCCGTCCCCGTTGCAGCGGACGGTTCGCTGCCGGACGATATCGCCGAATTGATCGCTGATCTCTACGAGACGATGGACGCCGCCTACGGGGTCGGTTTGGCGGCAAATCAGATCGGCGTGGCAAAGCGGGTCTTCGTCTACGACTGCGCCGACGAGCGTGGGAAGTCGACCCGGCGGCGCGGGGCGGTGGTCAACCCGGTGCTGGAGACCTCCGAGGTGCCCGAGACCATGCCCGACCCGGACGACGACGACGAAGGCTGCCTGTCGGTGCCGGGTGAGTCGTTCCCGACCGGGCGGGCGTCGTGGGCGCGGGTCACCGGACTGGACGCCGACGGAACGCCGATCGCGCTGGAGGGCACCGGACTGTTCGCCCGGATGCTGCAACACGAGACCGGACACCTGGACGGCTACCTGTACCTGGACCGGTTGATCGGCCGACACGCACGCGCAGGCAAGCGGGCGGTCAAGTCGCACGGCTGGGGGGTTCCGGGGCTGACCTGGACGCCGGGCGAGGGACCCGATCCGTTCGGGCACTGATGGCGGGACTGCCCGCGCCGGGGACTCGGGTGGCCATCAGGTACCGCCGCCCCGGCGGGTCGGTGCCGTCCATGACCGA